>DASTJG010000183.1:0-2389 GCA_035716785.1 Anaerolineales bacterium | reverse complement strand
CACAGATCGACCAGCGAATGGATGAGAGAGTCGATCTGTGCCTTCGTCTCTGCACATCGATTCTCATCCTTGATCAGCGCATCTGCTGCAGAGAAGTGTTTCTGCCTCAGCGTGGATTCCGTGTCCGGCAGCGAATCAACCTGTCCCTGCGCGGCGAGCGTGGCGGATTTCAACAAAAGATCCGTTACCCCTGACATCGCCGAAGTGATCACAACCAGGCGCGGATATTCCGACCGTGCGTCCTTGATGATCTGGGCGGCCTGCTTCAGCGCGTCTGCTGAGCCGACCGATGTCCCTCCGAATTTCATAACCAGTGTTTGTGTTGCCATCATGCTCTCCTTCGGCTTCCTGCTCGTTTCATAAGAGCGGCAGGTGGTGATGTAATAAAAACGCCCCACGTTACCGTGAGGCGTTCTGTGTTTCGAGTTCCATTCCTTCTTCGGCTATTTCACTCCAAGCACAAATACCTCACGGTTTCCCGGAGGGTAGTCATGGCCATGGTCATAGTAAAACGAGCCGATTTCATATTGGGCCGAATTCTATGCCAGTGAGGGGAATTGGTCAAGGTCCTTTTCAAAATTGATAGACCAAAAGGATTGACTCATTTCACTTTTCGAGTAGAATACCGCCCAATATGTTCACACTATTTGCGCTGCCGCGTACCCGTCGTCCGAAGCCTGCTTCCCCAGGGAAGGTCGGGTCGTTTTTGTTTGGATGATGAAGTAGCAAGCGCAGCGTGCGAACACACGCACAGGTCAACCAAAACAGCCCCGCCTTCTGGCGGGGCTGTTTTTATTTTTTCATTTCAACAAGGAGTAAGACAATGAGTTCCAAACCGAAACAGCAAGTGAAGAAGGTTGTCCTCGCCTATTCAGGCGGGCTGGATACATCGGTAATCGTGCCGTGGCTGAAGGAAAACTACGGTTGTGAAGTAGTTTGTTTTTGTGCTGATGTAGGGCAGGGGGATGAAGACCTGGCCGGGCTTGAGCAGAAGGCGCTCAAGAGCGGGGCCAGCCAGTTTATCATGCATGACATGAAGGAGGAATTTGCGAGCGAATATCTCTTTCCCATGCTCAAAATGGGGGCGGTGTATGAACAGAAGTATTTATTGGGCACATCGGTGGCCCGTCCTTTGATCGCAAAACATCTGGTGGAGGTTGCTCACGAAGTCGGCGCGGATGCCGTGTCACATGGCGCGACCGGCAAGGGGAACGACCAGGTGCGCTTCGAACTGACGGTCATGGCGCTCGACCCGCGCCTCAAGATCATCGCTCCCTGGCGCGAGTGGAGCATCCGCTCGCGGGAGGATGCGATCGATTTTGCTGCAAAGCATAATGTTCCGGTAACCGCGACGATCAAGTCCATTTACAGCCGGGATTCCAATCTGTGGCATCTGTCCCATGAAGGTGGTCTGCTGGAAGATCCATGGAACGAGCCGGAGGAAGTCATGTACCAGATTTCCACTTCGCCGGAGAATGCGCCTGAGCAGGGTGAGTATGTGGAGATCGAATTCGAAAGTGGCAATCCCTGTGCAGTGAACGGCGAGCCGCTTTCCCCTGCCAGGATCGTCGAGACACTCAATGCCATCGGCGGCGCACATGGCATCGGCCGGGTGGATCTTGTTGAGAACCGCCTTGTTGGCATGAAATCTCATGGCGTGTATGAAACACCAGGTGGAACGATTTTGCTCTACGCCCACCGCGAGCTTGAATCGCTGGTTCTTGATCGTGAGACCATGCACTTCAAGGAGATGGTGGCGGTGAAATATGCCGAGCTGACCTACAACGGATTATGGTTCACGCCGCTGCGCGAGGCGATCGACGCCTTTGTCAATGCCACACAGGGTCCTGTCACAGGAACTGTCAAGCTCAAGTTGTACAAGGGGAACATTATCACCGCGGGAAAGAAATCTCCATTCAGTCTCTACCGGGAGGATTTTGCCACGTTCGGTCAGGAGGATGTCTACGATCAAAGCGACGCCGAAGGGTTCATCCGGCTCTTCGGCTTAAGTCTCAAGGTCCGGGCGCTCAACGGTCTGCCTGTCTCCGGCCTTGATATGCCAAAGCCCGATTATTCACGGTTCAAGAGGGACTAAGATGGACAAAAGTATACAAGTATACAAGTACACAGGGATACAAGTAAGCAAGCAGTATGTCTACTTGTTTACCTGTTTACATGTCTACCTCCCCACGGAGGCATCATGACCCTCTGGGGTGGTCGCTTTTCCTCCAAGCTCGACGAACAAGCCTGGGCCCTCAACACATCCCTGCCTGTCGATCAGCGCATGGCGATCCAGGATGTGGAGGGGAGTTTGGCCTGGGCGGATGCCATCCACAAGTCAGGCATCCTCTCGGACAGGGACCACGCCTCCATCTGTCATGGGCTTGCG
>DASTJG010000182.1:0-10952 GCA_035716785.1 Anaerolineales bacterium | reverse complement strand
TGTCAGCCGCGACGTGGCCACGGCGCTCGACCTGCGCACCGTGTTGCAGCGCGTACTTTATGAAGCGTTGCAGAATGTGGGCGGTGAGCGCTGCACGATTGTCGTGCTGGATGATGCGGGCAAAGCTGTAGACGCTACCATTGTCTATGGAAAACAGGTTCTTGAAGATACGACACAACAGCTGCGTGATACAGTCGAACATGGGCTTGCCGGGTGGGTCATTCGCAATCACCGAGGGGCGCTGGTCCCGGACACCAGCAAAGATGAACGCTGGTTGATGCGCGCGGACGATGCGATTGACAAATCGGGCGCCAAATCCGCGATCTGCGTTCCTTTGCTGGCGCGCGAGAAACTGGTGGGTGTTCTCACGCTTGTTCACCCCGCTCCCAATGCCTTTTCAGAAGAACAACTGGAACTGATGCAGGCCATTGCAGATCAGGCGGGTGTGGCGGTATTGAATGCGCGTTTGTATACCGAGAGTCAGCGTCAGACACGTGTCATGACCGCGCTGGCGGAGGGCGCGGCCGCCATGAACGCCTCCCTGCGTATGGAAGATGTCTACCAGCGCATTTTGATCCAAACAATGCAGGCTCTGCAGGTCGAGACGGTTGCACTTGGCATGCTGGAGGGCGAACGTATTGTTTACCGTGTGGCAACCGGACATAATGCGGGGAACATCCTCGGACGAACGATCGCACTTGGCGAAGGGATTGCCGGCATGGCGGCACTCGAAGGGCGTGGAGTTGTGGTTCCGGACGTCAGCCAGGATAAACACTTTAGTGAGGCGGATACGTTCGGGGGAATCGAGATGCGCGCGATCCTCGTCGCACCGATCCAGTCGCAGGGACGTGTGATCGGCATTATCGAGGCGATCAATCCCATTGCAAAGACTTTTGATCCCGATGCGCTGCTCGTGATGAACGGTATCGGTGGTCTGGCAGGTTCAACGATCCAGAACGCTCAATTGTTCGAGCGTTTACAGGCAGCCCACCAGCGTTACCATGAGTTGTTCGAGGACAGCATCGATGCAATGCTGATCACAGATTGGGAAGGACAGATCCTGGAAGCCAATCGCCAGGCGGTTGTGCTCAGCGGTTATACCCGTGAGGTGCTGCAGACCCTGAAGATCGATCAACTCCATGATGTGAACTGGGATCGGACCGGCCAGAACTTCGAAAAGTTGCGCGATGACAACACACGTTCCTATGAATCAGTGATACGGAGAGAGGGCGAAACCCATACGCCCATTGAAATCCACGCCCGTCGTGTGGAGTTCGATGAAGCTGATTCCATTCAATGGATCTTGCGTGACATCACGGAACGCAAGGAACTGGATAGACTGCGTGAGGATCTGACCGCCATGATCTATCATGATCTGCGTTCTCCGCTGGCAAATGTGATCTCGAGCCTGGATGTGCTGTTCAGCATGGTGCCGGAAGATAACAAGGAGACGGTCCTTGCCATCCTGAATATTGCCGAACATTCCACAGACCGGATCCAGCGCCTGGTCAGTTCCCTGCTCGATGTGAACCGGCTGGAATCCGGTCAGCCGGTGGC
Organism: Anaerolineales bacterium; assembly: GCA_035716785.1. Taxonomy (GTDB): domain Bacteria; phylum Chloroflexota; class Anaerolineae; order Anaerolineales; family Villigracilaceae; genus Defluviilinea. Next base: position 9,395 of record DASTJG010000182.1, on the reverse strand, counting down.
AGACCAGAGAGTTGTCGATCCCGGCGCGCTAATCGCACAGGCTGTTCTGGATGTGGAGCCGACCATCAAAAGCAGGCGTGGAACCGTCGTCACGAATTTGCCAGAAGAACTTCCATCCATCTGGGTGGATGAAGATATGGCGCGGCGCGTTCTGATCAATTTGATGGAAAACTCGATCAAGTTCACACCGCAGGGTGGCAGGTTCGAAGTCGGCGCGCAGCCGGATGGGGATTGGGTCCACATCTGGGTAAAGGACAATGGACCTGGAATTCCTTTGTCTGAGCAGGAAAGGATCTTTGACAAGTTTACTCGTCTGCGCGGTGGCACCAAGACAGGCGGGCTTGGCATTGGTCTGGCCTTTTGCCGTCTCGCGGTGCTTGGACATGGCGGAAAGATCTGGGTGGAGAGTGAGCCGGGTAAAGGCTCAAACTTCAACTTTACATTTCCGGCCGCAACGGAAGAACAATTGGCCGGCAAGGTGGACTAAATCAGTGATGAGATTCCCGCAGGTGATGGAAACGGACAGGAGCATGGATTAATGGATACGATCGCAAAGAATGTTTACATCGAGGAACGATATCTGGGCGTCACACTGGGTGTGATCGTGCAGCCGCGCGGCCTGGTTCAGATCGATGCGCCGCCCTCGCCGGAAGATGGGCGTACGTGGCGAGCCTCTCTGATGGGCATGGGCGGCGGCCCCGAACGTGTACTCATCAACCTGGACGCGCACCCCGATCGGACATTGGGCGCGCGTACCATGGATTGTACGGTCATCGCACATGAGAAAACGGCGCAGGCGTTTCGCAATCGCCCAAACACATTCAAAGCTCAGGGCGATGAAACCGGCGCCAATTGGGAGTCCATCCCCGGGCTGGGAAGTGTCCGCTGGGCGCCGCCTGAAATTTCCTTTGTGAAAAAGATGACCCTGCATTGGGGGGATACGCCCATCCTGTTGGAGAGTCACCCGGGACCGTCCTCTGGCGCGATCTGGGTGATCCTTCCGGAGGAAAAGGTGGTCTTCGTGGGCGACGCGGTGACCAAGGCGCAGCCCCCGTTCCTCGCCTATGCCAGTTTGCCGGAGTGGATCGAGTCGTTAAAGCTGTTGCTGGAGCCTGAGTACAAAGGCTTCACGATTGTCAGCGGACGCGGTGGTGTGGTTACCATGCAGGTGGTTCGCAGTCAGGCCGATACTCTCAAGCGCATCCACGATAAAGTGGAAAAACTTGGGAGCAAGAAGGCCTCTCCCGCTGCCGTGGATAAGCTGGCGGATCAGCTCCTCAAGGATTTCAAGGCTCCCGCGGCCCGGCAGAAGCAGTATGCGCACCGGCTGCACTACGGATTAAATCATTATTACGCGCGTCACTACCATCCCACTTCACGCCATTTGCTGGATGAGCAATGACCGTCGCGCCTTTGTTCGAAGTGACGAGGGGGGACACTGTCGAATCCGTTCACTATGGCTCGATTGCAGTCGTAGATTCAAATGGCAGGCTGATCTCTTCCTATGGCGACCCGCAAACGGTCGCCTTTTTGCGCTCGAGTGCCAAACCGTTTCAGGTGCTGCCATTCGTGGAGCGCGGCGGCGCGGAGCACTTTGGATTCACGCCGCGCGAACTTTCGATTGCATGCGCCTCGCACGAGGGCAGTGATCTGCACGTGCAGATCGTGCAAGGGCTCCAGGAAAAGGTCGGGGTGGAGGAAAGTCATCTTCAGTGCGGTGTTCACCTGCCTGGTGATGTAGAGGCGTTCAAGTCGCTTATCCTCAATAACCGGCCGCCGACTCCCAATCGAAACAACTGTTCCGGCAAGCACACGGCGATGCTGGCCCATGCGAAAATGCGCGGGCTCCCGCTGGAAAATTACCTCGACATCGATCATCCCATCCAACAGGATATCCTCGTCGCTTTCGCCGAGATGTGCCTGATCCCGGTAGAAGCGATCGAGCTTGGCACCGACGGTTGCTCCGCGCCCAATTTCGCGGTCCCGCTTTATCATGCCGCGCTGGCCATGGCGCGTCTCTGTGACCCGCGTGAGCTTTCGGATGTGCGCAGTTCCGCCTGCCGGAAGATCACCTCGGCGATGACGACGCATCCTGAAATGGTCAGCGGGTATGGAGAGTTCGATGAACAATTGATGCGCGCCGGAGAGGGGAAGATCGTTTGCAAGCGCGGCGCGGAAGGGTACCAGATCATCGGTCTTCTGCCTGGTGTTCTGAGGCCCGATTCCCCGGGGATCGGGATTGCGCTCAAAGTCTCTGATGGAGACGCCGCGCGCATGTCGCTTGACCTCACTCACAGCCCGCGTGTGCGTCCGGCTGTGGCCATCGAGACGCTGCGTCAGCTTGGGGCGCTTTCCTCGAAACAGGAGCAGGACCTGGTGTCGTTTGGGCCCGTCAAACCCGTCAAAAATCACCGCGGTCTCCTCACCGGTCAGTCCCGTCCGGTGTTTGAACTGTAGTCGAAAAGGCATCCTTTCAATTCGTTAATAAAGCATAACAATACCTGGGGGAATTCTATTTGGTGTTACAATGAAAAACAGGAAGAATAATACCTCTGAGAGAGTGAATTTATGGCTTCGACCGGGGACCGCGTACTGCTTGTCGAAAATGACCCTGAAGTCAGTGATTTAATTGCCCGCCAGGTGCTCATATCCGAAGGATATGATGTCGATGTGGTGGCTGATTCTTCTTCTGCCATTAAACAGGCAGTTGTAAATCCTCCCGATCTGATCATTGCAGATTTAAGCCTTCCCACGTTAAGCGCCAAAGACCTGCTGGTCGCCCTGACCTCGCAGGGCATTCACACGCCTGTGCTGGTGATTGCCGGGAAGGGACAGGAGCAGGCGATTATTCAGGCGTTTCGCCTGGGCGCGGCAGATTATCTGCTGTGGCCGGCGCGTGACGCGGAAGTGCTTTCTGCTGTGGAACGCGTGCTTGGGCGTGTGCATGAAGCTCGTTACCGCCAGCGCCTCGACTTGAAGGTCAGCGAACTCAACCGCGAATTACAGAGAAAAACGCGCGAATTGACAGCCATTATCAATATTGGCAAGGCGGTTGTCTCCATTACCGATCACCGCGTACTGTTCCAGAAGCTTGTGGAGGGTGCGGCGCAGATCTCGAATGCCAATATTGCCTGGCTGCTCGTCCGCGACGATGAAAACCGGTCTTTTCTGCTCACAGCCCAGCGCGGCCTTCCCGAGGCTTGGGCGAAAAAAATGAACCTGCCCCTGGACGATGGCATCAGTGGATTGGTGGCTCTTTCCGGGGAGACGCTCTCCATTTCCGGTGAGCCGCTCACGAAATTCAGGGTTGCCAGTTTGGGAAAATCTGCGTGTGCAGTGCCGGTCAAAATTCAAAAGGAAGTGATCGGGGTGCTGCTGGTCGTCCGGGCGGAGACGCACCCGTTCGAGAAGATGGAGCAAACGCTGCTGGAAGCCGTTGCAGACTATGTTGCCATTTCACTGGTGAATGCCCGTTTATTCCGTATCTTGAATGACACGATGCAAACGTCGAAAGACGGCGCGAAACGCCAGAGTGCGCTGCTGGAGGCGGTACGTGGTTCGATCACAGAAGAACTGCAGGCTGCAGTGTATCCGATCGAACTCTTGTTGACAGAAAAGAACGATCGCCTTAGCGACCGTCAACGGACGGCTTTGCAAACTGCCCGCGTAGCTTTGCAGCGTCTGGCGCGTACGACCGAGAAGACCATCCCTCCCGCACTAAAAAAGAAGTAAAATTTCATCATCGCATCTATGCCGAAACCTGACCTCATCCTGCTGGCGCTGGAAGACCCCTCCGTTTTGAATCTAATGGAGCGTGCCTTGCGGGCTGTCAGGTATGATACAGCAGTGGTCAAAGATGTGCAGGCACTGGGAAAGATCCTCAAGGAAGCTGTTCCTGCCCTCCTGCTGATTGGGGCGAAATTCGATGGACATGACGGGTTGAAAGTTGCCCGGGAATTGCAGGATCATTTTCCAACACTTCCCTTCCTTATCTATGCCGAGGAAATAACCCCCGAGCTTCTCAAGGGAGTTTTCCGTTTAGGCTTAAGTGCCTGCTTGACACCTCCCCTGAGAACCGACGACATTGTTGATGCAGTGGAGAATAATCTCAAAAATGCTTATCGTGTTGGCGATTGGCTTCGCAGGGAAGTCAAACGTACAACTTCTTCACTGCAAAAGCGGGCCGAGCTTTCGGAAACTGAACATGCACAGTTGGAAGCAGTCTTCAATAATATTCATGACTGTGTGATGATCCTCGATCAGGAAAAGGCCGTTATACTCGTGAACCCGGCGATGTGCAGGGCTCTTGGCATCAATGCGAAGACTGCGATTAAAAAGCCGGTGTTGGATGTGATCAAGCATCCTGATTTGACGGGTTTGATCGTAAACGCGGATACTCAGGAATTCCATCAATATCATGAGGTTAATTTTGCCGATGGCCGAGTTGGGAATGCCCAGTTCGTGGCCGTTCGCGATGTGGGATACGCATTGACAATGCAGGATATTACCTATCTAAAGGAAGTGGACCGGGTCCGGAGTGAGATCATCCATACGGTCTCGCATGACCTGCGTTCCCCGTTGACCTCTGTGATCGGGTATACGGAACTGGTGGAACGCTCAGGAACGTTAAATGACCAGCAGCGTGATTTTCTGAGCCGCATTCAGGACAGCATTCGACATATCACCTCATTGATCAATGATTTGCTCGACCTTGGCAAAGTGGAGGCAGGCATTGATGCACGGCGTGAATTCGTGCAACTGGAGGGCATTCTACGTTATACGCTGGACATGCTGCATGGACAGATTAAGTCAAAACGCCTCAAGATCCGAACGGAGATCGCGCCGGCCTTACCAGCACTACGTGCAAACCCGATCCGTTTGCGGCAGGTTCTCGACAATGTTGTGGGAAATGCGATCAAATATTCCCATACGAATGGGGAAGTGTTCATTGCGATTCATTCCGAAGAAAGCCAGATCATTTTGCAGGTTACCGATCAGGGACCTGGAATCCCTCCGGCCGACCAGCCGCATATTTTTGATAAATTTTATCGGGGCACGAATGTTGATACGAACGTGGAAGGTTCCGGGCTTGGGCTGGCAATCGTCAAGAACATTGTGGAGAGCCATCAGGGGCGCATCTGGGTTGAATCTACAATTGGGAAAGGCAGTTCGTTTTTTATCGTTTTACCTGTGCTGGCAGAGCCTGTTCCAGTGCCAAAGAAAAAAGAGACTGGATAGTGTAGAGCCTGGCTTGGGGTTTGTCCTTAAAAAATGCCTCCGCTGAAACGTGTGCACGGTCAGCGGAGGCTTTCGCCAAAGGAGGAGACAGTGAGGAGCATTTGGAGGTGTCTTTGTTCCGTCTCCACTATTATCTTATCTCACGTGTCCGTTTTTAGCCATCGTAGAATGTAATCGATAGTTAGTGACTTCCTTCACAAACAAAGTTTATGGGTATTGAGGAATTTTCTGACCTGCAAAGTTGCATCTTCAGGGGGGTGACACGATTTCACCAGACCTCCTGCAAAACTCTTCCTCGCCACAGAGATCATAGACGATTTGCTTAGCAAATCGAGTGAGTTTTAAGAGCTTGTTCTCAAAGGTCTCCCACGGCACTCCCCGGCACCGAACCACCGTGGCAGGTGTGTGGCTTTTTCCATGAATCTATACAAGAGGTCTATTCATTTCCGTGGCAATCGTGCGAGGATGGAATCCTTGGATCGTTTCTGCGCGGGCGGATTCGGGTCGATGCCTGAACGCATGCTCTCGAGCTCGGAACTGAAACGCATCCAATCCTGGACCAGAATCACAATATGAGGCGTTTTATCTTTGAAGAAAAATCTGTAAAGGAATAGCCGCAGCAAAGCAGGTGATATTGGATACCCATTCAAGTCGATGACGATCGCAGTCTTCGCGGCAAGATCCTCAAGGACGTCGCGTGCCGAGCCAGACACACTTTTGATGGAAAAGAGATAGCGCATCTCGCTGGCAGTTGTTTTCTTGATGCGCTTGTAGGAAATATTGATCCGCAGGAACGGCGTGACAAGTTTCAGGTATGTGGGATAGGGCTGCACATAAGCGAAGTAGCGAATGGACCAAAAGAAAAATCCCACCATAATTGCCAGCCCGCCAACCGCCGCATAGAATCCATAAACCCACGGTGTGAACGGCCCCAGCGGTTTGAGATACTCGCTGTAAGCCAACGCGAGCATCCCAACCCCGATCAGGATGATGGCGAGCCACCAGCGGCTAACGACATGCCGGTATACAAGTAGTGGATATCGATGCCCGGCGCGTGCCATTCTCAATCATCCTCGTTCATGGGGACGGATAACCCGCCTCCATCCTCCGCCTCGACCTGGCTGCCGTTTAATTGACGGCTCAACTTTCGGATCGCTTCCGTTAATTGTTGCCCGCGCAGACTGAACGTCACATCGCCGCGCGTCTTCTCGATGATGCCGCGGGCCAGGTCCGTCTGCCGGCGCAGACCATTCGTGATCGCGTCAGGATAGTCCATGGTCACCAGTACCGAGTAAATTTCATCCATGTGACCAAGCAGGCGCTCGGCCTCCTGCGAGTAGCCGGAGCGCAGGATGTCGAGAGTGCGCCGGCGCAGTTCGCCCACCACTTCCGCCAATCCGTTGAGATAGGTGGCATCTTCGACGCCAAGTTCCTCGGGCGTCTGAAGCGGCTGACTTTGGATCAAGGCGCAGGTCACATTGGCTTCTACGAATTCCTTGAGTGAATCCTGGGTGTAGCCCGCGTAAAAGAGATCCGGATGCTCTTTGAGGTCAGCGCGTAAATTATCTGCCAGACTTTGTGCCTCCGCCAGACTTGTATCCATACCCTCCTTGTCATCCCGGTGCACTGCGCGGATCGCCAGCGAGCAGGCGCGCGTAAGCTGGCGGGCTTGTTTAAGTGCCTCGTCTCGTTTGGATGTCCGCACATCGAAATGCTGGCGGATGCCATCCGCTATGTTCTCAAGTTTATGCATGATTCACTCTTAGCAAAAAGGTGTCTGTGCCCTCATTCCTTTGGATGCTCGGGTGGGTGAGGCGGCCGGAAGAGGCTCTCTGCCAGCGAATTGTTGCTGGGCACCGTGATTTCACCAAAGGCAGCCTCGTAACGTGCAAGGTTCTCATGGAGGGCACGTAAAAGCAGCTTGGCACTCAGCGGACTCATGACCACACGTGAACGGATATTTGCAGTCGTTTCGCCCGGCAGGATGTGGGCAAAGTCAATGACAATATCCGCAGGGGAATGCGAGATGCGCGCCAGGTTGGCATAGACAGGGTCCATTCCCTCAGGGATGTTAATTTTGGGTCCGGGTGGTTGTGACGGTGTGGTCATAACATAGTCCTATGGCTTACAGGTCTGAATAGGAACTAAAACGGAATGTCGTCTTCGGCTGGGATCTCTGCCCCTTCCATGCCGCCCATCATCGGACCTTCGCCTGCGCCCTCGCCGCGCGAAGACAGGAAGCGAACGGTGCCCGCTGTCACTTCGAACGAGGCGCCGGTGGAGCCATCCTGTTTGTTCCAGATGCGCGGCCCTCCTGTCGCTTTATCGGGTGTCAGGCGTCCCTCGATCAAAACCTTGGAACCTTTCTTGAGATACTGATTGCAAATTTCAGCCTGCTTGCCCCACGTGGTAATGCGGAACCAAATGGTTTCCTTAACCTGCTCGCCACTGCCGGTCGTGTACTGGCGATTGGTGGCAACCGAAAAAGAGGTAACAGCCTGACCGGATGGCGTATAGCGCATTTCAGGGTCTTTGCCAACGTTGCCGACGATGATAATTGTGTGAAACATGGGAATCTCCTTGGAGGCTAGGTACCCGCCGAATTGCGGCGGGGAAAATAAGATAAGGAGTATTTTACTCTCACTTTGATGATTTGTTAACTTAAACGGCTTAAAAATAGGTTTTTGGTCCTTGCCCCAAGGAGGTTGCTGTTTTCGTAAGTGATGTATCATTACAAGAGGTATTATCACAAAAGCAGAAATTAAACAGGCATTGCACCTTGGAGGCTGTTTCTTAAGACTCTTTGGGACACGGACGCCACGGATTTCACTGACTGCCGCAGCTTAGCGCGGCGTCGCGGAAAAACCGGAATAAAAAGATTCCTTTCCGTGGTTTCCGTGAAATCCGTGTACAAGCGAAGCAGTCCTGTGGGCAAAAAGATAGCAACAACGACTTAAGAAACACTCTCTTAATGGAGGCAATCGTGAAGCGTATTCGCTGGATGGTTCCCTATGAGATCGAGATCAGCGTCACCAAAAATGTAACGCCGGAATATACGATCGTGGTCGAATAGCCCAAAAGGGGGATAAAGTACAAGTTGAGTAGTTCCTGTTACAGTTTTGTAACAAGGACGAAAGTGGGGAACTTTCGTTTTTTATGCGCCGTCCATTGGCAGCACAACTTGGAGGTGCAAGATGAAACTAACTACCAACTCAATTCTTATTTTATTTGGCATTATTGCCTTCGCGATCATGGCCTGTTTCCCGGTCACGCTGATGGCCATGCCATTGTGGCAGCCGAGACAACCCGATTCAAGCAACGCCTCAGCAACGGTTCAGGCGATCGTGACCCAGACCATGGCTGCTGTGACTCAAAACGCGCCGACCGCGGTCCCCGCTACAGCGACACCTATCCCGGCCACCAACACGCCTGTCCCACCAACCGCTACGCAGACGCCGCTTCCTACCGCGGTTACCTACTGCGATTGGGTGAAGTTCATCAAGGATGTGACCATCCCCGATGGGACGAAGCTTTCCACCAATGAGGTCTTCACCAAGACCTGGCGTCTGCAGAACCGCGGCACCTGCACATGGACACCTGACTACATGCTGGTGTACACCAGTGGAAGTCAAATGGGACTTACTACAGCTGTTCGTCTGAATGGCTACGTTGCCCCGGGGCAGACGATCGATGTATCCGTCACGCTCACGGCGCCTGCCTCCGCCGGAAATTACGTTGGTTACTGGATGCTTCGTAATCCCTCCGGGGCCCTGTTCGGCGCTGGCAACAAAGCGAACGAAGCCTTCTTTGTAGACATCAAAGTGAGACAGGACTTGCCGCATGGAACGGTCACAGGCAGCCTGTGCTACCCCAGTGAATTTAACCCGCCGCTGACTCTCTACTTCGAAAAGGCGGGTACAGGTGAGACGATCTCATTCTCCATCCCGGAGAACCAGAATGTTTACAGCGTCCTGCTGCCCAATGGAACCTACTATGCTTATGCCTGGGCGCCCGTCTACAACCTCGAAGGTGCGTACACGGACTCGAGTGGACTGATGAAGACTTTCGTTGTCGTGGGCGGACAAACCACTGCTGACATCCATCTGTGCGACTGGAGCCCACATCCACATGCACGAGGACAGTAATCAACAAAACAG
>DASTJG010000181.1:0-10035 GCA_035716785.1 Anaerolineales bacterium | reverse complement strand
CCTGGTTGATCTGTTCTTTTGTAGCGGGCCATCCCAGAATAGATTGGATCTCCTGAATGACACTTTGTGAAACCCCCGAGGCTTTGGCAATGTGGGGTTGCTGTGCAAGATACTGGCAGAGCAGCTCTTTGGTGTACTCGATGGCTTTGTGGTGGTCTTCATCCACAGAGCAGACGATCAATTGGGGGCGGTCGAAATCTTCCATTCGGCGGCTTGATTTTTTCAGTCCTTTACTCAATAATTCCAGTGCGTTGTCGTTATATTCTGGAGGAACACAGTAGTTGAGCACGGCCCCGTCTGCGATTTCCCCGGTCAGCTCCATCATTTGATCACCGGTCGCGCCGATCATGATCGGGACGTGGCGCGGTTCCCGGCGGCCGTGTACCACATCCAGCTCGATACCTTCCACATTGTGAAATTCTCCGTGAAATGTGACGCGTTCCATGTTTAGCAGACGGCGCATTACTTCCACGGTCTCACGCATGGCTGTCAATGGTTTGTGCCGCTTGATCCCGACATTGCTTGCCAGTGGGTCCCACCATGCGCCAATACCGCAGATCACGCGGTTCGGCGCCAGGTCATCGAGCGTCAGGAACGTCGCAGCCAGCAAGCCAATGTTGCGCGTCCAGTTGTTGATCACGCCCGAGCCGACTTTGATCCGTTCGGTGACTGCCGCGTAGGCAGCCATCGGGACGATCGCATCCCGGACTAGACGCGACTCAGCCTGCCAGACGGCTTCGAAGCCGTGCGCCTCCGCATAGCGGGCATACTCCAGTCCATCTCTGAGATCATGGGAGTCTTGCAGATATAGTGCCACTCTTTCCATGTTGACAAACCTCCAGTCGGGATGTGATTCGGTTTTGGACTCGGGAAATATTTGCGTCTACCTGGTGGGCATTAAGAAATCAACAACAATGGTCATTATACTTGAAAGAGAATCGAAGCCTTTCTGTTGACTATGCAAGTTCATGGATGAGAACAGGAATATAAACTAAAGAGCTGCCAATCGCTGCCACATCTGAGGGGCCAGCTCGCGTGAACGTGCCGCGATCCGCTCTTCGTCCATGGATAAGATCTTCTTGCCTTGCATCAGGATCTTGCCTCTGCAGACGGTTGTGTCAACGGTTGCATCCACGAGTCCAAAGATAAGATGCCCGAGGAAATTCGCCTCGCTCAGCACTGTCGGAGGCTGGTAATCCAGGATCGCCATGTCGGCCGGACGGCCTTCTGCAAGTTCTCCCAAGCGGATGCCAAATTGACGTTCGCAAATGTCCGCATTGTTTTCCAGCAGCAGTCTCGGTGCTTCCAGAAAAGCGACCCGTGGATCGTGATTTGCCAGCCGATGCAACAGATAGGCACAACGCATTTGCGACAGCATATCCGACGACATGCCATCGCTTCCCAGCCCAACCAGGATGTTTCTCTTCAGGAGTTCGAAGAGTTTCGTCACACCAACGGCATTGTTCATGTTCGATTCGGGATTGTGGACAACAGCTGTGTTCGTGGCGGCGATCAGGTCCATTTCGGATTCGTCGATGTGGACGCAGTGGATGAAGAGGGACTTTGCTCCGGAGGCGCCCATCTTGTCGAGCCGGTAGACAACTGGCATTCCATACTTATTGAGCGCGTCTTCCCGGTCGGCGAGATCTTCCGCGACGTGGATATGACAGCCCACACCGTTATCTTTGGCAATCCCGACACATTTCTCGAGTGTTTCATCCGAAAGGGTGAATGACGCATGGAGTCCCATCATGGCAGCGATCTGCCCGTCGCCTTTGCCGATCTTCTTGATAAAACGCTCGTTCTCCTCGACCCCGCCTCCCATCACATTCCGGTCCGAGACTTCGTAACATAGGGAGGCACGCAGACCTGCCTGGCGGACCGCTTTTTCGATCAGGTCAAGCGATCCAGCGCGCATGCCGGGAGATGCGTGGTGGTCAATAATCGTCGTCGTGCCATTGCGAATGCATTCGATGAGAGGGATCTGTGCTGAAAGAGTGATGTCCTCGTCCAGCAGGGCCCGATCCACCTTCCACCACAGGCGTTCGAGGATTTCCACAAAGTTAGAGGCCGGTTCCCCCGGGATCGCCATGCCGCGCGCCATCGTCGAATAGAAGTGGTGATGCGCGCAGATGAATCCGGGCAGAACGATCTTGCCTGTACAGTCCACTGCTTCTGCCTGAGGAAATTTCATTTTCATTTCCGCGGCATTGCCAACTGCCACGATCTTTTCCTCCTCTGTCACAACCGAGCCGTTCCAAATGACGCGGTTGTTTGGACCCAGAGTCACCACAATCCCGTGTTCAAACCTTATTGTCATGTTCCATCCTTTCGCTTGAGCACTTGTTCTGTCCACTTTAGAATAACTAAAAGCATGGATTGCATCTATCTTTGCAGTACGATATTATAGCCAACTCTCTTGAATATAGCCTTGCGAGGGTGTAGAGTATCGGCATCCAAAAACTCTCCCATATGGAGACACCATGATGGGAGAGTTGCTGATTTGAATCTCAGATGGATGTTCTATTATGGAATTGTCGGCAGTTCAAATTTCCGCACGAGTTCAAGATCTTCCGGCAGGTCAAGGTCCAATCCGAGTGAGGGGAGGTTGACGATCTCGAGCCGTGCGCCGGCTTCCCTTGCGCGCTGACAGTGCCGTTGGAAGGAGTTCTCACCGAAATCATACTCAATTAAACCGGAAGGTGAGATCAACAACGCGTTCGTGCCGGTTCCATGCCGATCCGGGGCGATGACAACCGCTGGCGGTTCACCGGCACGCTCGATCAGGGTCCGCACATCCTCGGCAGTGATCAGCGGCAGATCGGCGGGCAGGATCAAGACCGCACCGGTTGTATAAACCTGTGCCACCACAGTGGCGCGTTGCAAGGCCGTGTTCAACTCCGGCTGGCCGTTTTCGCGCACGGTACGCGCGCCATAATTGCGTGCGATCGTTAAAGCCTGTGGATCGCGGCTGATGACCAAAATCTCTTCCACTTCTTTCAATTCCGAGAGTGTCTTCAGGGTGTTTTGTAACAGTGAGCGATTGAGATCTGTTCTTTCATCTTCCGATAAGGCGCCCGCCAAACGCGATTTGCCGCGTCGTAAGGGCTTTACAGGGACGATTGCCCAAAGTGTCATAGTTCTGCCTCAATAAACTTTAATAGATCACCGGCCAATTGCTTTCTACTATCATGACTCTTCATCAGCGTATTGGTTACAAGTGTACGCATGTTTAAACTCCTAATTTCTGCTTGCAATTGCCTATCAATAGTATCCAGCACAAACCCAGTCGTCAGATCACAATAATGCTTTGCGACCGCCAATGCGGACGGTTCGATCCCTAATTCGTGAAACATCTTCGCGGCCGGGCCCTTGACTGTTTGTCCCCCAATAATGGGGGAGATGGCGACGACTGGCTTTCCATTACCCCAGTCCCTCTCCCATTCGGAGGATGAAGTGTTGATGAAGAATGTTTGCAAAATTGGATCGATGCTCACCCAGGGATTTGACGGGCAAATAATGATCGCATCCGCAGCCTGGATCGCTTCACGTGCCCCCGAAGCGGGTTCCGCTGCATCGACTCCTTCAAAGCGGAAGCCTTTCACGCGCGGCTCACAGTGACGGTGTACGAAGTATTCCTGAAATGCAAGATCGCCTTCGTCTGTTTCGACGATGGTCCTCACCGGCTGGTCAGACATGGGCAGAACCGTCTGCTTAATTCCCCATGCTTTACAAAAGTCTTTCGTGACTTGCGACAACGTTTGTCCCTCTTTCAAGCGCCGCGTCCGTTCGAGATGCGTGCCCAGGTCCCGGTCGCCCAGACGGAACCAATCCGGTCCGCCGAGTTTGACGGCATTCTCGATGACGTTCCATGTCTCGTCCATGCGCCCCCAGCCTGTCTCCGGGTTTGCCAATCCCGCTAATGTGTAGCAAACCGTATCCAGATCAGGGCAGATATACAAGCCGTAGTGCTCGAAGTCATCGCCGGTATTGACAATGACCGTGAGTTCTTCAGGAGTGAGGATTTGAGCGAGTCCGTGGGCAAATTTTGCGCCACCGACCCCACCAGCGAGGGCAACGATTTTCATAGATATATTGTGTGTTTTTACAGCCTTTTTATCAAACCCTGCAGATCTTTCAAACCTTTGGGTTTCGGCAACTCATCCGGATAACCAACAAAGAACATTCCCTGCGGCTCCCATGCCTCCGGCAACTCCAAAGCCTTTCGGATCGTCTCCTGTGCAAACAACGGCGAGCACACCCAGACGCCACCCAGCCCTTCTGCGTGCGCGGCAAGCAATAACTGCAGCCCAGCCGCCGCGACCGATTGGACTGCCATCGTCCGCTCGGCTTGCTGGCGTTTTTCATCGGGATACGAATCCATTTCGCTCATGTCGAGGCACAAGATGATCGCAACGGGCGCGCAGGTGATCCGCTCCCGGGAGCGTTTGGTCTGAGCCTGGATTTTCTCAGGGGATATGCCGTCCCGGAGCAAGTCGCGCTCGAAATCCTGTGCCATGGACTCGGCAAGACGCGCTTTGACGGATGAATCCGTCACTATCACAAATCTCCACGGCTGACGGTTGTGCGCGGAGGGCGCGTAGGTCGCGGTGGAGAGGATGCTCTGGATAATGGAATCAGGTATCGGGTCCGGTTTGAAGCGCCGGATCGAGCGACGAGTCCGCAAAAAGTTATGCAGATCAGCTGCTGTGTGGGTCAAAGTGGGTTGGCCGGATGCTGAAGATGATCCGTTTTTGTCCTGGTGTGAATTTGTAGGGCGTTCCCCTATATTTGAGGGAGAGGGCATTGATATGCTCATCTGCACCTTCTGTTGTGTAACTGACTACCTCGCCACGAACACCAAGATAACGATAGGGATCCCTGGGATCTTGAATGGTCATCGCAACCTTTGGGCGAGCTTTCATGTTGCGATCTTTGGCGCGACCTTCGGCAGTGTTGATCAGAATGTACTGGCCGTCTGTATTGAACCAGACAGGCGTGACTTGTGGCGAACCGTCAGACATGACAGTCCCCAGATAAAGGTAAGCCTTTATGTCGTCTTTGAGAAGGTCGAGAAATTCTTCCGGGAAATTCATGTGATCATCACCATTGGATTAGGGATGTAGAGCGTGTACATTTCCTGATGAAAAACCTTGATGGTTTGAACATCTGTTTCTGTACATCCGACCAGAAGTTTGACCCCGCACGCCACATCTTCTTTCTGCACGAAGCGTGCGGGGTTAATCTCTGCATCACGTTTAAGTGTATCAAACGTGCATAAGATTCCCGTTAGCATTTTGGCACTGTCCTTGTTCGTTGCTGTGCTTAATGAACCAAGCCATACATCTATTCCGCCGCCGTCACTGGCGATTGTGTTTTCAAGGTAGCCATAGTCAAGCGGATAAATCACTTCCGGGTAGCGCGGATGTGCACTGCCTTGGGGTCGATCGATGATCACAGGAGTAGTGGCGAGCAATTCCGTCATGGCCTGCCAGAAGGATATGTCATGTGTCAGGTGTCATGTGTTAGCGGAACAGATCCTGTTCTTTGGGGCGGAGCAGTTCTTTCAGTGAACTTTCACGCAGGGGATAGGGAAATCCCCGTACATGTATCACCGGTGTCCCTTCTGCTGCCTGGCCCATCATCAGGGATGCGGCTGCGGCAAGTTCATCTGCCACGCCCACCTGGGTAATGCGCAGGGTGAACCCAAAAAGATCCGGTTTGCCGCGCAGGTCTTGCAGCCCGGGCAGGCCTGCGATCCCAACCGCGACACCGACCGTACCGTTGCGCCAGGCGCGCCCATGTGAGTCGATGATCAGGATGCCAACCTGTTTTCCTGTTTTAGACTCGATTTCTTTGCGGATCCTTTCTGCCGAGTGGTCTGGTTCCACTGGAAGGAGCAGTACCCACTCTTCGGCCCCATCTCCTTCCCCCGCAACGTTGGAATGATCGATGCCCGCGTTCGCACACACGAACCCGAGCCTGTGTTCGACAATGATCGTTCCGACGCGTGTGCGTAAAACCTCCTTGCTTTCCTGAAGAATCAGTTCGACAACGCGCGGATCTTTGTCCGTCTGTTGAGCCAGGTCAACGGCGCGTGGCGACGGTGTGACGGTCAGAAGATTGACGACACGTCCCTCGGCCTTGGAAATGATCTTTTGAGCAAAGACAAGAATATCATCGTTTTCAAGCGCGATCCTGCTCTCTTGGAGCACGTTGACAACAATATCCGCCAGGTTGTCGCCATGGCGGATGAGGGGAATGCCGGGGAGGGGAGTGAGGATCAGTGACATCGTTTTCAATGTTCAATAACCAGTATAGCAGTTGATGACTGAATCCTGGTTACTCATTTTGTACGCCTGTGATCCTGATCCCCGCGTGGGTGGAACCATATTGCTTGTTGATATTGATCAGAACGCTGGTAAGTCCTTCCACAACGACGGAGTTCTCGATCGGACCCGCGTCCCACCCGATCAGCCCGGCGGCTTCGACGAGTTTAAGCACCTCCGCGCGTGCCTGTTTACTTGTGCCTGTCACCAGCACATCGCATTCAATATCTTCATCGTCCAGCAAATGCTCGTAGGAAACGTTCTGAAACGCGGCAACAACTTCCACGCCCTCGCCAAGGATTTCCTTCGCTTCCTGTGCAGCAGATCCTGCTGCGGGCATCTGCACCTTGCTCACCTTTGGTGGGACAAGAGGAACAGTGACATCAACGAGTATTTTGCCTTGGAGCGCATCTTTCAGCCCTTTCAGTGTCTCGCGATGGGCAGAATATGGGACGGTAAGGACAACAATTTCTGCCTGTTGGGCTGCATCCAGGTTGGTCGTGCCAACCACGGAGGATGAACCTTCCAACAATTGTATGATCTCAGACGCGGCTGTCACCGCTTTTTCGGAAGAACGTGAACCGATCAAAACACGGTAACCTGCTTTTGCCCAGCGATAAGCGAGACCTTTTCCTTCTTTTCCTGTCCCACCCAGGATAGCGATTGCCAACAATAACGATTCGTCCACCATGAAATTCTCCTCTGCAAGACTCTTCGATTTTCTTCTGATAATTTATGTGACTATCTCGCATTTAAAGTGGGGCGCGCGTTCTGTGAGAACGCGTCCTCCTGGTTCTCACCTGGTAAGCACATTAGCCCAGTCCAAACTGATTGGGGTGAGGAAGTTTAAACCCGTCTGCGCCAATCTCTTCGATGGCATAAAAGGCTGCTTCGCGGACTTCGGGATCCTCACCGTACATGGCATGATACAGCGCACTGATGACGCCTTCATTTGCCACACGCTTGAGATAAGGGAGTGCTGCAAGCCGCTCTTCCGTGCTGCCAAGTTTGAAGGCGCTGAGCAGTATATCTGTTGCAGGTCCACCGCGCGGAACACCCATTTTTTGTTTTCCTGCAAATTCGATCAGCCAGGGAGCTTCGGAAGGTGTCGTGAGCGGACGCGGCACGCGCGGATCGATGTTCTGCATTTGCTCAAGATATTGATTCGCCAGGTTACGGACTGCCCACTGGTCATCCTCCACCTGCAGGTGCTGGAGCATTTCCACAGCCCAGGGTTGTCCCACGCGTGACAATCCATGCACGACCGCCCGGCGCAGCATGATGTCCTCCAGCGTAGCGCCTTCCTTGAGCATGGCGTGGCCTTCAACGGGATCATTTGCCAGCGCTTCTGCTGCGGCGCGTCTCAGTTCTTCATCGCCCTGCAATAAGGCGCGCGCCACACCTTCCAGTGATTTTTCGGTTCCAATGGCAACCAGCGCAACGCAGACTGCGCGCCGAACGGACCCGACCGGCGCGCGCATCAGTTCTTCCAACGCGTCGATGGCTTTTACATCTTTCAGCGCGCCGCTTCCCAGTGCCGCCAGTGGAAGCAGATCAAAGGATCTGGAGCTTAACAATTGCCGGAAGAGAGTTGGCGCGCCCGGGTCTCCGCTGGTGACAAAGGCCGCCATGGCTTGTCCGCGCAGACCCAGTGGCTGGCCATCGGCTTGAATGATAGTCAACAAACTCCCAAAGACCTTGCTGCGCCAGGCTGCCTCTCTGGGTGCGTCGCGCAGCCAGCGGGCCACAACAAAGATATGATTGTAAAGGGGCAGATCTGATTCTTTCAATAAGGTGTCTGCCGCAGACGTTGCATCGCTGCGCGCGGCCAGGTAGCGTAGCGATACTGTCTTGCCGTCCCAGTCTGGAAGTGCAAGCAGCGTAGCATCGGCATGATTATCGCCAATTGCCTGACCTGCCAGATAACCGTTCAAAATCGGATGGAGGAAACGCATCCGGTTGTTCAGATGTGAGACCAGCAATCCGCTGTCGACCATTTTGCTGAGCAAGCCATAACTTGGCGCAGCTTCCTTGGCCTTTGACTTTTTGATCTTGATCTTTTGTGAATCAGTAAGCGTGACCTTTTCGCCCTCGGCTGTTTCGGTGACGGACTCTGCACTTTCAAGGGCTTTATCTTCGACGACATCGTATTGCTTTACCCACGAACGCGCCTGGCGCGGATCAAACACAGGCTGGCAGGTAAGCACAACCTGCATGGCGAGCAATTCGAGCGCTGCGACCGGCGTCCCGCTTGGCGCAATGCGCCTGACGTGAGTGGCAATCGCGTCCAGCACACGCGGCCCCAGGCTGTCGCCGGCATACGCGCCCCAGACCTTGAGGGTCAACTCAAGCGGAGTCAGATTCGTGTTATCCGTTCCCAGCCATGTATTGAGCAGGATCGGATCAACCTGCTCAGGCCCGGTTTGTGCCCAGGCTTCCAAAGCAACGGTCCGTGACCATATTTCTCCCCATTGCTGGACAAAGCGGGAACTCTTCGGCACATCCCACCCAATCACTGCCATTGGATTGAACCCCAGGCCGACCAGACCATTCAGCTGATCGATACAGCCCGTGGTTACAATCCTTGTCTTTGGATAGGCCTGCAACAAAGCCTTGAACCACTCTACAGCATTGCGTTGTCCCTGCGGATCGAGTTCGTCATAACCATCGATCAGAACCAGGGCCTGACCACTCTTAAATGTTTGCTGGATAAACCCGGGCAGACGTCGCAAGTCGAAGATGGGTGCATGTTCAGCTGCAGCATTGATGATCAGGTTTGCCGGATCTTTTCCCCCATCGAAGGGGAGTTGTAAATCGGCAACATGATACAAATAGGGAACTGCTTCCAGTTCCGAATCCGCAGACAACTTGACTCTGAGGTTAGCCGCCAGCGAAGCCAGGTGGGCAAGGGCGACGGTTTTTCCCGTGCCCGCTGCCCCAACGATAACGACGTTCGACCCGCCTGCGATCGCTTCTGCAACCCCAATAGTGGGTGCACGGTAGATCGCCGCAAGTTCGGGCCAGGCCGGCATATAGGGAAGTGTCTGCGAAATAATGTCGTCTTGAAGACCAACTACGCCTGGTTCCACGCGTGCCGGTGGAGCAATGAGGCGGGGCTCCTGTAATATTTCATCCAGTGAAAACAGGGAGGCGGCCAGGTGCATCCCCTGGGCGCGGCGCAATGTAATCCGGCGATGATTATCTTCCAGTCCGGTTGTCCGGCGAGTCTGGGCGGCCTCCCGTTGCTCTCTGGCGCTCTCACGTACCTGTTTGAGCAGAGGCCGGAAGCGGCCCCAGAGCCATACAAACACAATGCCAACGGCAAAACCAAATAGAAATGAGAACGGATCAGGCGGAAGAGTGATGATCATCTATGATTTTCCTCTCCTTCGGGAGAGGAACCGGTGGTGGTGTTAGTTTGCATACAGGATGCGCCCGCAGGTGGGACAGTGGAACAATTGACTTGCCGAACGAGCATTTTGTTGTTGTGAAGCAGTAATGGTTGTGCCGCACGCCTCACAGGAACTATCGGCGACCGTTGTCACCGCGATACCACGTTTTTGTTTGCGCAATTGCTCGTAAACGTTCAGAGCCTGCGTCGCGATGTTTGTCAGCACAGCCTGGTGTTCCGAATTGAGGCGTTCAAGCTCCTTGTTGAGCGTCTCGCTCTCCTTGGTCAGGTCCTGGTTCTGTTCCTTCAAACTTA
>DASTJG010000180.1:0-2246 GCA_035716785.1 Anaerolineales bacterium | reverse complement strand
TTCTGAGGCGGAAAGACGGTACCACACTTCCGGTGGAAGTAAGCACATCGGTTATCTATGACGATAATGGTGACCCCGCCTATATTCAAAGCATTGCCCGCGATATCTCTGAAAGAAAAAACGCAGAGCAGGTTCTCAAACGCCATACCCAGATCCTTTCCGTGATTGGGGATGCAACCGCCAGATTACTCCGTTCTTCGAGTATCGATATCAAGATCCCCGAGGTATTGGGATCACTTGGGGTGGCAATGGACGTTGCGTGTTGTGCAATTTTTGAGATCAACACATTCTCGGAGACCCCGGTAGTTCAAGTCAGACACAAATGGGAGAGATCAGAGAGAAGTACATTCGATATTGCGGCTACAATCGAAATGTTCATTTTGGAACTTCTGCATCTGAGCAGTGGATATTTTTCAACCTGTGGATCGGAGAGCCGGGATATTTCGTTTTCAAAGCCGACCTTTGTTGCCATTCCAATTAACGGGAATCTTGGATCCTGGGGCTTCCTGGGATTCTTCGATGAAGGGAATAAAGTCTCCTGGTCGCCTGCCGAACTTGACGTGGCTCAGACCGCCGCCAATTTGATCGGGGCTGCCCTGCAGCGTAATCGCTATGAGGAGACGATTCGCCTCAACGAAACCCGCAATCGGATCATCCTGGAAGCATTACCCGATCTGCTGATCCGAATTGATCTGCATGGAAACATTCTTGATTACAGCGCCAACCCGGACCATCCGCTTTATATCCATCGTGACTTGATCATCGGAAAAAAGTTTTCGCAGATCTGGCCTCCGGAAACCGTAAAAAAGATCATCGGGGATAGGAATGAAACCTTTTTTACAGCGCCCTGCCATGTGGACGAATTCCAGCTTCCCTACAGCAATCATGCCTACGAAGCCAGGCTCTACCCGATTAGTCCCGAGGAAGCCCTGATCGTGATCCGCGATATTACAGAGCAGGCAAAGCTTAACCAGATGAAGTCTGACTTTATCAACCGCGCCTCTCACGAATTGCGGACTCCGCTTACGGCGGCAATTCTGATGACGGAACTGATCCAGGAGGGGGGCACGCCGGAAGAATTGGACGAATACTGGCATACCCTGAAGAGTGAGTTGAATCGGCAGAAAATCCTTATCGATCGCTTGCTGATTGCAGGCCGCCTTGAGAGTGGGATGATGAAATTGGAGATCGTGCCAATGGACCTGATCCCTGTTTTGGAGGAATCGATCAGGGCAGTGAAGCCAATTGCGGCAAAGGGTAAGGTGTCCGTGAGTATGACCGCTCCACAGCCATCCCTTCAGGTCATCGGCGATAACAGCGGGCTGCAACAGGTCTTTATCAATTTGATCAACAATGCTGTCAAGTTTTCCCGCCAGGGCGGCACAGTTGCGGTGAGTCTTACAGAAAATGAAAGTGAAGTGTTCGTAGAGATCGTCGATAGCGGTGTCGGCATTCCGGAGCAGGCGATCCCTCATCTTTTCGAGCGTTTCTATCGTGCCAGGAACGTAACCATTGCCGAGATCCCCGGCAGTGGGATTGGATTGTATATTGTCAAATCCATTATCGAGGAGCTGGGCGGGACGATCCGTGTCAAGAGTGTTCTAAACCAAGGGACAACGTTTATTGTTAGCTTGAAACGAGTTGGGTAACGACAGTTCTCAGGGTGATACAGGTAGACAAGTAAGCAAGTAAACAAGTAACAGGTACACATAAATTCATTGTCTACGTGCATACCTGTATACCTGTGTACCTGTCTACCTGATTACCCTTCATCTCTATTTCTACTTCAACGCGAACGTAACGCTCACTTCTGCTCGAACCGAAATCTGACCTGTGCTGACGGGGCTGTCGCCATTTGACGATGTGCCGCTGCCAGAAGTAGTGGGGGCCACATTTTGGACAGCATTCTGCGTCCACAAATTTTGATTGTTCCCACCGCCGTACCACCACCAGCCCCAACCGCTCCAGCCATTGAAGTAGGAGGATGTATTCTCGGTGATGTTTAGAACACACCCTGTATCTGCTCCTGCAGTTTGTGAGAGAGCGTCCGCTTTTTCGCGGGCGGCAGTGATCGCCATCTCACGCGCCTGGTCGCGATACTTGCATAACTCGCTTGTGTAAAACTCCACGTTGACCACCTGGTTGGCGCCTGCCTGGAACGCTGCGGCAATTGCCTCGCTGGTTTTATCTACGTCGCGCATGGTGATCGAAACGACGTTGAAGATACGATAGCCTTTAATACGCAG
>DASTJG010000179.1:0-4909 GCA_035716785.1 Anaerolineales bacterium | reverse complement strand
AGGCCTGCGTTGGAAGAGGCAGCTCAGGCGGGCATTCGGACCGTGATGATCACGGGGGATTACCCGAACACGGCGCGTGCCATTGCCGAAGGGATTGGCTTGCTGCAACCCGGCCATAAAGTATCCACCGGCGCCGAGCTGGACAAGATGGATAATGCGACGCTCCGGCGCGAGATCGGGCACACGGATGTGTTCGCGCGCGTCTCGCCCGAGCACAAGATGCGCATTGTGGACGCGCTCCAGGCGAACGATGAAGTCGTTGCAATGACCGGCGATGGTGTGAACGACGCGCCCGCCATCAAACGCGCCGACATCGGTGTGGCCATGGGGATCACCGGAACGGACGTGGCAAAGGAAACTGCTGATATGGTGTTGACCGATGATAACTATGCCAGCATCGTCGCTGCGGTGGAGCAGGGCAGGATCATCTACAGCAACATCCGCAAATTCGTGTTCTTCCTACTGTCATCCAACGTCGCCGAGATCATGATCATTTTCCTGGCGACACTGGCAGGCTTGCCCGCGCCACTCACCGCGATCCAACTGCTCTGGCTCAACCTTGTCACTGATGGCGCGCCCGCCCTGGCTCTCGCCATGGAAAAAGGCGACCCCGATATCATGCAGCAGAAGCCACGCGCCAGGAACGAACCGATCATCAACAGGAGCATGGGGCTGGGGATTGTGATCCAGACCCTCGCGCAAACCGGCGCCGTGCTGACTGCATTTGGTGTGGGGCTATACTGGCACATCGATCAGGTATTGCCGGTCGGGATCCATCCTATCGTCGGCCTGATCCAGCACGATTGGCGCGGTGTCGATGTGCAGACGGCCGAAACGATGGCGTTTTTAACGCTTTCCCTCTGCGAGCTTTTCCGCGCCTATACGGTCCGTTCTGAGAGAGCCTCGTTATTTACGATCGGAGTCTTTTCCAACAAATATATTCAATATGCAGTCGGTCTTTCGATTGGATTATTGTTGCTGGTATGTTCCGTCCCCTTCCTGCAGCCGATCTTCAACACTCATTTCCTCGCCCCGCACGAATGGTTGATCGTGATCGGGCTGGCGCTCATCCCGGCCATCTCGGAAGAGATCACCAAGTTCTATTTGCGACAGAGTGATCGAAGGCGGCCGCTATAGCAAAACACTATCACTGAATTATGGGACGACTCTCAATTCTTTCGCGCAGGCCACTGCCTGGACACGGCCATTGACGTTGAGTTTCTTATAGATATTGCTCAGGTGGGTTTTGACGGTGGATTCTGAGATGGATAACTTTTGGGCCAGTTCACGGTTCGAATGTCCAACGCTTATCAGGCGTAATACCTCCTGTTCCCGCGGACTGATGGAGGCAGATGTGGAGAGCGCCTCGATTTCAGCCTGTGAGATTTGCGTATCCGCTCCGGTGTGCTTGGACGAACGCAGCAGTTCTTTGACGAACGCCTGAGCCTCGCTGGTCAGATTTTCTGTTTGCAGTGCCAGCGAAAGTAATGGTGTACAGGCAGCGCCACCCTCCAGAAACGGGCGGGAAAACTTTTCGGGTGCCGCCAGCCGAATTGCTTCCTTCATTGCCTGAAGTGCCTGATTGATTTTATGTTGATCGAACAACGCCTGTGCGAGCAGTACACGGGTGCGCATCAGGGGTTCGAATGTAAGTCCATTTGGATATTGCGATATGAGGCTGCTCAACAGTTTCTCGGCCGCCTCCGCCTGTTTCTTCACCAGCAAAATTTCTGCGTGCATCAGCTGTGACAGGCTGCGCTCTCCGCTGCCTTCGGACTCGTTCAGGATCTGTTCGGCTGACAATACATCTCCCTTACGGAGCTGGACCAGCGCTTCATAGGCCAGCAAATCCTGATCCGTCCAAATTGCGGACGGGCGCCGAAGATGTAAAGCGCGTATGGACTGGATGTTGGCAAGGGCTTCTGCGAAACTGCCCTGTGCCACTTGAATCTTGGCACGCAGGATCGCGATTTGAACAAGCATATTCGTGCTGGTGGGGTTGGGGTCCACTTCCAGGGCCTGGGCCAGGTGGTTTTGTGCCAGCTCCAATTCATTGCGCTCCAGGTGGACCTGGCTGAGCGCCCCCAGGGCGATGCTGGCAGTCTCCGGTAATTTGCCTCGCCGGGCAAGTGCCTGTTCCAGGATTTGCCGGATGATCTTTTCGCTGCGCCGCAATTGCCCGGTGACAAGGGCGCGCCTGGCCAGCACACCTCCAGCCATCAAAATGACAAAGAGATTGCCCTGGGCTTGAGCTTTTTGAAAAAGGTCAGTAATTTGACTTTCCCACAACTCGGGAGCAGGTCCATACATGTGCTTGAACAGATGTATGCCGTTTAGCAAATCCCACCGGGCATCATTTTCGCTTCCGTCCCGCGTAGGTGGAGTAAACTGGTCGCTTTGCTCCCAGGCGCGCCGGATTTGTTGAATTTCAACCAGGACTTCGCGCTCGTCCTTCGTCTGTTTGAAATCCGGCTTATTGGAGATGTTGGTTTCAATGTGGTTGATAAAGTGTTCGATTGTTTGTTCGGGCAATGCAACATCTGCAAGCCATAGATAGACAGATAGAAGAGTCTTATGCTTTTGCACAACCCTTGCGGGCAGTTCCTGCAGCCAGCTCAACAGGCGAGAGTCCTCGCCATATTGTTCCAGTTCCCGCAAAGCCATCTCTTCCATCAGCAAAGCAGCTTCTTCCCAGGCTTCGACTGCCAATAAATGATAGATGGCGTCAGCAGGCGCATATCGTTTACGATACCACTGAGCAGCGTGTTTGTGGAGTTGGGGAATTTCATCGGGGAAACGCGCCTGCAACTGGCTGAGCAGCATTTCTGCAAACAGATCGTGATAGCGATACCATCCCTGTTCCTCGAGACGAACGATGAACAAATTTTCATGCCACAGGCGCGCTAGCATCTCCTCGCCGCCGGTTTGACCGGTAATTGCATCGCATAAACTGCCTGTCAGGTGTTTCAGAATGGCGGTTTTGAGCAGGAATGCCTGCACTTCGGGGGTGCAACGTTGCAGAACGGTTTCCATGAAATATTCGCGCATATAAATGTGCGCACCGCTAAACGTGTCCACGAACTGGCGACTATTTTCCTGTTTGCTCAACGCCAGGGCAGTAAGTGTCAGTCCCGCGGCCCAGCCCTCGGTACGTTTTACCAGTTTTGCGAGATCATCATATGCCAGGGGCGGTTCTGGTTGATACTGCCGTAGATAATAGATGCCCTCGTCCAGGGTAAAACGCAGGTCATTGGTGTCCAGCTCGGTCAGCAAACCTTTGGCGCGCAGGTGTCCAAGCGAGAGTGGGGGTCTGGTGTGCCCTAAAATAATCACTTGCAGATTGGGCGGTAAATGTTCAAGCGAGCTCTGGATCGAGTCATAGATTTCCGTTTGGCTGATGCGATGAAAATCGTCAAGCACCAGGCCAAGGTGGGGATACACTACCTGGAGGTTGACAATGTCATTGGTCAGGCGCGAAACGACTTCTGTGAGACGTACCGGAGAGGCGGTATGCAGGTACGCGAGTAGGTCCGTCCCAAAATCATGATCGACCGTTTGCAGGGCCATGATGATCGAATACCAGAAACGGATCGGGTGGTTGTCGCTTTCATCCAGCGCGAGCCAGGCAACCGGATAACCGCAGGTTTGCTTCCAGTCGTTTAGCAGGGTACTTTTCCCGAATCCGCTTGGGGCATAGATTAAGGTCAAGGGGGTATTGATCTGGCGGGTCAGGCGCGGGCGGGTGACAAGTTGACGCGGCAATACCGGGACGTTAACCTTTGTCATTGGCAGGAATGAGGTATCGATACGGGATTCAGTAGTGAAATTCTGATCTCCCCCAACCTGGTTTGTGAATTGGTTGAACAGTGGTTGTCTTGTTAGGGAGAGGCTGGCTTGTTCCAACCGTTCAGATGTTAGCTCCTCGGTTTTCCCCAGGTACACTTTGTGCAGTTTCCCAGCCTGACGGCGATAGGCGTACCAGTAGGTTTTGTTGCGGCGTGTTTCGCATTGGGCTACAAAACACCCATTGGGGCCTTTGAACGAAAAATTTTTGGCTTTGGACAGCCACTCATACCATAGCTGTGAGCCTACCGGGATGGGAGTTACGTCTACCAATAAGAAATTATCCCTGACGATGGATCTGTTGGCACTGTGCATGGTTCTGCTCCTGATTACCGCAAAAGTTACCCAACACGTTTTATTATAAGCTGTTGGGTAACTTTTGCGGGTAAAACATCCACCAACATGATTTTTATCATGTGATTTTGTTACATTTTATTACTCCAAAATCATCCGAACTCCTTATTCTCGACCAGGCAGCTTTGTTCTATCCTTATGTTGATGAATTTTCTCCCAACTGAATTGTCGAGAAAGGAGGCCGTCCATCCCAGTTTGTAACCATCATACAGTGTGTCGCGCAGGCGTATTTGAGCAACCTGTCCGGCGCACGTTTTGTTTGATGGCACTAAATCTCTGTGAATGTCCATCGTAGTTCGGAAAGTTATCAAAAACTCACGTTACTCGAAAAAGAGGAGAAACACAGATGTTAAGAAAGTTCTACGCCCTTGCAAGTTTATTGATCATCGGAATGATGGTGCTGACAGCCTGTGGAGGCGGGACCCCCGCCGCGACTGAAGCAGCGGAAACGGAAGCTCCCGTAGCGACTGAAGCCGCCACCGAGGCGCCCACGGAAGTGGCAACCGAAGCCTCCGACCCGAATGCCCTGCCGCGCGAAGAGACCCTGTACTTCAACGGGCAACAGTGGGGCCCGGTGGTCTGTTGGAACCCGTACTCGTCCAACTGCAACAACGCGATGGCGATTGCCCAGCAAGATAATGCCCGCGTCCCGATGTTCGAAACCCCCTACCTGTACAACATGCTCGATGGCAAACAGTATCCGCTGCTGGCG
>DASTJG010000178.1:0-2387 GCA_035716785.1 Anaerolineales bacterium | reverse complement strand
GGCTGATGCCATTGGCGATTTCCTCCGGGAACGACTGCGAACGCTGATGCCCTGAAATCATCCTGTTCACACCTGTCCCTCCGGTCGGCAGCTTAAGGTCTCGTGCGAAAGGTCGCCAGACTAAGCTCCTCTCTTTTTAGGTGGTGCAAGAGACCGGCCAACAGCTATGCAACCCTGCAGCTAAGAGGGGAGAGAGGAGTTTTGGTCTATTTGGCCTTTCCGCCGGCCGGCTTGTAGAAGACGTGCTCGCCGATTTCGACCGTCTTTATATATTCGGTGGACCAATTCGGCGTAATTTTCCGATTGTGGAAATACATGGCTCCGCCGGTCATGTCCTTGAGTTGCCGGTTCAGGGCCTTGCCGGCGATTGCCTTGGCGCGCGAGTACGGCTCTTCATCGAAGGCGTCATCCGCCCGGCCATCGCACCACCACGAAAACTGGCAGGCACCCTGCTCGCGCCCCTGCTTGACGACGCCACAGACGGTGTTTGGAAATCCCGCATGCCCGAGCCGATTCATGACGACCTGGGCGATGGCTTCCATCTCGGTATTGTCCCTGCGATTAGCCTCCCAGTAAATGGTGCGGGCGAGGCAGGTGATCGCGTCGTCCAGGGGTTCTTGGCCGGTCGGATCAACCGCGTGCGCCTGGGACTTGGTGATAGACTCGGTCGCAGTGGGTAACTCCTTGCTGCCCTCTGCCGAAGCCTTCTGCTCCAGCACCTCCGCCTTGCCCTTGGCGGTTGCCTCCTCCTGAGCCTGATCCGCAGCGGTGGCCATGGTCGCCAGAAGGTATGCCGCAAGACAAGCCGCCGCCCATTTTTTGCCCATGGTTGAACCACCTTTTAGGTATGGCTTTCATCCCGAAACATACCACGAGCCGAGCCGGCTGCAGCCCGCGCGGCGTCAGGCCAAGAAGCTGTACTTCGTGTGAAGCCGATGAACGGAAGGCTTCGAGGGCTTACTCCTGCTGCTTGATCTCGGGGCGCACTATCCCGAGCTTGTGCATCCTCGCCCTCAACGTGCTCGGGTGGAGACCCAGGATGGCCGCAGCCCCGTTTTTCCCCTCGATGCGCCATCGGGTTTCGGATAGGATTTTAGAAATCTGGTTTCGCTCCGCCTCTTCCAGTGTTCTGATGGTGGACGACATGTATGGCGATGAAATCTCCAGTTTGTCTGCGAGTTGCAGAACAGGTCCGCTGCAAAGGATCACGGCCCGTTCGAGGACATTTTCGAGTTCTCGGATGTTCCCGGGCCACGGGTACTCCTGGAGCATCTTCATCGTCTTCTTCGGCACCGACGTGATCTGCTTCCCCAGTTTCTTGGCATAACGCGCGATGAAAGCTTCAACCAACAGCGGAATGTCTTCCTTCCGCTGCCGGAGTGGGGGAACCGTGATGGGGAAAACGTTGAGCCGATAGTAAAGGTCCTGCCGGAATCGCCCCTTGTGGACCTCTTCCTCGAGGTTGCGATTGGTCGTTGCCACGATGCGCGTATCGACCCTGACGGTGTGAGACGATCCCAGACGTTCAAATTCATTGTTCTGGAGTACTCGGAGCAGCTTGCCCTGTATCTCGAGCGGCAATTCCCCGATCTCGTCCAGGCAAAGGGTGGACCCGTGGGCGACCTCGAACCGGCCGACCAACCGGGTATCAGCCCCCGTATAGGCTCCCCTCTCCCGCCCGAACAATTCGCTTTCGATCAAATTGGCCGGCAACGCAGCGCAGTTCACGGTGACCAGCGGCCGCCCTTTGCGCGGGCTCATGCTGTGGATGGCGCCGGCGATCAGTTCTTTTCCCGTGCCGGTCTCACCCAGGACCAGGACAGTTGTGTTCGTTGAAGCGACCTGCTCCGCTCGATAGAGAACATACTTCAGACCATCGCTTTGCCCGATAATATGGTCGAGTCGATGTTTGACTTCGATCTGTTGACGAAAGTAAATATTCTCGACCTCGAGCTGTTCCTTCATTTTCTTGATGTCGGAAAGAGCCGTTCGAAGTTCGACCGTCCGCTCCTCCACCTGTCGCTCCAGTTCGCTGTGAGCTTTTTGTAACGCTTCGGCCATAAGTTTGCGTTCGGTGATGTCGCGGATGTTGCACTGGATCACTTTATGGTGATTGACCAGGTATGCATTGCACACGAATTCCACGGCAATTTGATAACCCTCTTTCGTCTCCAATGGTAAATCTTCGTAGCGGACATATCCGCTACCCTGCAATCCCAAAAAGATGGCTTCTGTTGCATCCTTATTCTTGAATGGACCGATTTCCCAGAGTTTCTTCCCTAAAAACTCATCGTGTGAATACCCCAGCATCTCCACCAAAAATGGGTTCACATCCGATATTTGTCCCGTCTCGGCGTCGAGGATCAATATGCCGTCTTTGGATGTTT
>DASTJG010000177.1:0-3047 GCA_035716785.1 Anaerolineales bacterium | reverse complement strand
GTTTGTGTGGCAATGGCAGTTTTCAGTGCATAAGATAGGAATAAATCAAAATCCAATTAAGTAAGGTCTCTTCCGAGCAGAGCAGCCCTGGAAAACTACAAGAAACGGTCAATTTGTGTTGAGTTTCATGTTGTAACCTATTGAATTCTATTTAGACCTTGATTCTCGAGAATTTTTATCTTACAATAGCGCCATTGGATGGGAAGTGACCATTCGGTGAGGAGAGAAGCGTGAACGAGAATCGTATCAGGCAGGTTCTTGATATTGAGAAGAAGGCTCAGGAAAACTATGAAGCCGCGCTCAATGAAGCCCAAAAACTCCCCGCGCTGGCAGAACAGGAAGCCCAGGAAATCGTAAATAAAGCGCGCCTCGAAGCGCAGGACGAAGCCCGTCAGATCGTGACGCGGGCGAAGGCAGAAGGGGAGGTCGACCGCATCCTGGCGGAGGCGGAAGAGAAGAACCGCCAGCTTGAAGCCCTGGCGATGAGCAACTTTGACCGTGCCGTCAACTACATCCTTGACCGCGTGACCGGCAGAGAGTAGTTCGCATGGCCAAGAGCGGTGTCTCCGGGTACGCGGCCATCAGCGCCAGAGTACGGGCAATGTATTCATCCCTGCTCAGCCCGCAGGATTTTGCCCGCCTCAGCAACGCCCCTGATTTTCCCACACTCATCACCCAACTCAAACAAACAGCCTACGGCCCGTACCTCGAAAATTTAAAGGACAAAGACCTGACGCCGCAAAAGGTGGATTCGGCGATCAAGGGTCGTTTGGCGGATTCCTATTACAGCGTCATTCACATGGCGCCCGAGCATGCCCGGTCGCTGCTCAAACAACTCTATCGTTATTTCGAAGTGCAAAATTTGAAAGCAGTGTTGCGCGCGATCATCACGGATCCATCCTGGGAGCGCGTACAGGATGTGCTCTTCCCGATGGGGTCCATGACTGTCTTGCCAGCCCAGGCGATGGTCGAGTCGGGAAGTGTCGGAGCGGCTATTGAATTGCTGCAAGGCACCCCGTATTATGAAACGCTCTCGTTTGCCATGAAGCGTTACAGCGCCGAACAGAATCTATTTCCGCTCGAAGTGGCTCTGGACCTCAACTACTGGCGGCAGCTCTGGCAGGAAGCGAAAAAACTCCAGGGTCAGGATCGCGAGCAGGCGTCGCGCATTATCGGTTCACTGATGGACGTCAATAACCTGATGTGGGTGATCCGCTACAAGATCTATCACGGCCTTTCCGAAGAGGAGGTCATCAATTACACCCTGCCGTTCGGTTTTCGCGTTCGGGACGAGGATGTGCGCGCCATCGCCGCGGGTGCGGACCTTTCGTCTGTGGTGGGGCGCGTCTTCCCGGGCATTCCCGACCTGAACGCGCTGCTCGATGATCCGCGCGCCGGTTTGCCCAAATTGGAAATCGAGTTGAAGCGGCGTCTCATGCAGCAATGCCTGGCTGCGTTTACCGGCAATCCGTTTCATATCGGCGTACCGCTTGCTTTTCTTGTATTGAGTGAATTGGAGATCGAGGATCTGACAGTGCTCATCGAAGCGAAATCTTCACAGATGCCCGAGGAGGAATTCCTGCCTTACATATTAAGGCAGATACCTGCATAAGATTACCCGTCATTGCGAGGAGTGGTGCCAGAGGCGCCACGACGAAGCAATCTCACATAGTGTTTGTAGAAGTATTTCGTATGAGATTGCTTCGCCGCAGGGCGGCTCGCAACCCCGGCGAAAGCAGCCGGGGCAATGACGGAAAAGACCAACTTCAGCACAGCCCTATTTATCGATAATGATCCTGAAGAGAGATCAATTTTAGAGACTGGAGATTACATGTTATTTCCGCGAGAAATGGTCGAGATCGAGTTGATCGTTCCTTCCAAAGACCTTGTGGCTGTGACGCAGGTCTTGAGTGGTTATGGGGTCTTTCACCAGACTGACAGCAATTATCCAGGGGTAGCTTCCGGCTCTGCCAACAGCTGGCAGGAAACCGCCGCCCAGTACGCCGCGCTGGAGCGCCGTGTCCAAACCTTGATGCAGGCATTGGGCATCGATGAAGGCCAGCCGCCCTCTTCGGACGCGCACGCAGATGGCAAGGGGATGGCGGAGATCGAAACCATCCGCCCGATGGTGGAGCAGATCGAAGAGGAAGTTCGCAGCACAAACGACGAGCTTTCCGAACTGCGGAAGCGTCTGGAACAGCTCGAAAGCATTCTCCATCAATTGGAACCTGTTGAAGACATTGACATCGATATCAGCTCGCTGCGTGACTCGCGCTACATGTTCTCCATGCTGGGACTTATACCGTCTGCAAACGTCGATCGCTTGCAGACCAGCCTGGCGCGTGTCCCGCATGTTTTTCTCACCCTGCGTTCCAGTCCGGGCAATCCGGTGGTCTGGCTGGCCGGGACGAAGTCCAACGCGGATATTTTACAGCGCGCCGCTCGCAGCGCCTATCTCGACCCTCTGAGCCTGCCGAGCGATTATGAGGGCACGCCGGGGAATATCATCCAGTCACTGCGCAACACCATCGAAAGCACACAGCGTCGGATCGAAGAATTGCAGGCGACATTGAGTCGTCTGGGGGAGGAACGCAAGGAACAGTTGCATGACTTGCTCTGGCAGGCACATACCAGTCGCGTCTTATCCGATGCGATCGTGCGCTTTGGCCAACTTCGCCACACCTATGTGGTTACGGGTTGGGTTCCGGTTGATAAGCTGGAAGATCTCAACCGGCGATTGAAGCAGGCCTCACGCGAAATCCTGATCGAAACCCTGCCGACCAGTCGTACCGGGCACAATTCGAATGTGCCTGTGGCGCTGTTCAATAACCGTTTCCTGAAGCCGTTCCAGATGCTGGTCAATACATATGCGCGCCCGCGCTATGGTGAGTTGGATCCCACCATTCTCGTGGCGTTCACATTCCCTCTTTTGTACGGCGCGATGTTTGGCGATCTGGGTCAGGGACTGGTATTGTTGATTTTGGGCTTGCGGATCGATCGCGGTGTCATTATGAAGAGTATGAAAAGCCTGGGACTGTTGATTGCCT
>DASTJG010000176.1:0-4575 GCA_035716785.1 Anaerolineales bacterium | reverse complement strand
TAGACGCCCAGCAGCATGAGCATGACTCCACCCACCAGTTCGCCAATCCCATCCGTGTACCAGTAGCGTCTCACACTTCGTTCAACCTCAGAAATATTACTTTGCATTCTGCCTCCTTGCAGACTAGTTTGCAATACAAACCTGTTTGCAGATATCATACTCCTGCCCGACAGCGTTGTCAAGAGGAACAAAAAAGCCCGGCTCTCGGAAGCCGGGCATTCTATTTTTGTAAACAGGCGATCAGTTCCTGGATCACACCCTGCGGTTCGGAATTCGTCAATGCCAATACAGGTACCGTTGCAACAACATAGACTTCACGGACATCGCCCACTTTCCAATGGCGCGGCAGGATGCCGACCGCGCTGGATTCATTCACCAGCGTATCCGACATCTGCTGCGGGTTGACAGCCAGGCGCGCGGACGCGCTCACGCTTCGGCCTGCCATCACGACCTGATCGAACACCTCCTGCACATCCTCCCCTGAGGCGTACACCCACACCTGCACAGACGGATCTCCCTGCCCCGCGAACAGGGTCCGCGCTTCTTCGATGGTCAGGTTCTGCACTGGACTTTGACGATGTGTAACGATCAGGATCTCTTCCGTATCAATTTGATAAGCAGGTGTATCAAGAAACTCCCGCTCGCCCACGCGCAGGACGATATCGGCTGAGGCTTCCTCTGCCACACGGGAGAGAACGACAGACGAACCGGCGCAATCGTATAACAAAGATAGCCAGGGCTGCGCGGCAGAGGTCGAGTAAACGGTAACAAGTTGAGGCGTCGCGAGAGGCGTGCCGGGTGAACAGGAAAAGAGGAGGAGGGAAGAAAGAAGAAAGAAGAGTGCTCTCTGTATAACCAGAGATTGTGTCGCCACGGCACCACGGCGACGCTTCTCGCAGACTCGCAACGACATGGCTACCATTCCCTCAGCAGTGCCGCGACCAGCTTCGTGCGTTCCGTCAAACTATCCATAAGAATGTATTCGCGTTCTGAGTGATAGCCCTCGCCGATCGCGCCGAGTCCATCCAGCACAGGGATGCCGAGCGGCGCAACGAAATTGGCATCCGACGCGCCGCCTGTGCCACCCGCTTTGAGGTCCATGCCGATCTGGGCGGCGATGGACCGGGCTTTCTCGAACGCAGCCTTCATCGTTTCGTCGAAGGGCATCGGCGGACGGTTCAAGCTCCCAGTGATTTCAATGGATGTTCCATCGAGCACGGGCTTAAGCTTATTCATCTCGGCTTCGAGCCGCTCCCACTCACCTGGCTGCATCACGCGCACATCCACCTGAATGATGGACTCTTCCGGAACGACATTGGAGACCGTTCCGCCCTGGATGACACCGACATTAAGCGTTGTTTGTTTTGAGTAATCGGTGAGTTTCTGAATCGCAATGACCTGATGCGCCATCTCTTCGATGGCATTGCGTCCCTTTTCGTGGTCGCCGCCCGAATGCGCGGCGCGCCCCCTGGTCTTGACCCAAAATTCACCGACTCCCTTGCGCCAGGTCTTGAGCGCGCCATCCACCAGACCGCCTTCCAGCACGAGCACCAGCGCCGACTCCTTTGCCAGCCGCTCGATATGGGCGCGGGAGGTGTGACTGCCGATCTCTTCGTCAGAGGTGCACAACAACATGACGGGGCGCTTCAGCCCGGACTTCTGCGCGTCTTCGATCGCCGCCAATGCGATAACAATGCCTGCTTTCATATCCAATGTGCCGGGACCCGTGATCTTTCCAGCGGCTTCACCGTATGGGAATTTGTCGATGGTGCCGAGAGGAAAAACCGTATCCATGTGACAGAGGAGTAGGATGCCCCCCTGCCCCCTATCCCCTGAAAACTTACAGAGAACATGATCCCCTGTTTCCCTGTTGGGAATGATTTCGATTTGTGCACCCAGCTTGCGCGCTTCTTCGGCAACGATCGCGCCAACGCGGTCAACGGCGGTTTTATCATGCGAGGGCGATTCGGTTTCGACGAGACGTTTGAGGAATTGTTTTATATCCATGAGCATCCTCGGTGGTTGAGTAGCCTGAGGCGACAGCCGAAGGTGTATCGAAACCACCAGTAACGGATAGTACTTTGCTTACATGGTGGTCTTGTCTTCTTATCTTAACAAGAACACAATCGCTCCAACGACCGCACAATAGATCGCAAACACATACAGCGATCGTTTGCTCAAATAGTCGATCAGCCATTTGATGGCGAACCAGCCCACGATCGCCGCGGTGACAAATCCGATTGCCAGCAGCGGCAGGAACTCGCCAAGATCCGGCATCTGGATCACATCCAACAGCTCGTAGCCGCCCGCGGCCAGCATCACCGGCACCGACATGAGAAAGGCAAAGCGCGCCGCAGAAGGACGGTCGAAGCCGCGGAACATGCCGCCGGAAATGGTCGTCCCGCTGCGCGAGGCACCCGGGAACACGGAGATGATCTGGAACACACCAACGATCAACGCATCGAACCAGGTCATCGAGTCAAGCTGGCGATTCTTCTTCGTCAGCCACTCCGCCAGAGTGAGCAGTATAGCCGCGGAAAACAATCGAATGGAAGCCTGGAGCAAAGGAGTTTCGAATAAAGTTTCCACCGCGTCCTTCAGCAAATACCCTACGATCAAGGCCGGGATCGTGGCAACGATGATGTACATGCCAAGCCAAGCGTCAGGCGTCAGGTCCCAGGAGGCACGCGGTTTGGTAAACAGCATCGGCAAAGCCCGAATTGTAGAACGCAAAATCGAAAGCAAGTCTTTCCAGTAAAAGACAAATAACGAAACGAGCGTTCCCAACTGGACAATGACGAGGAACGAGAACATTGCATCTGTGGCAGGGATGCCAAGCAGGTTCTGCGCGATGAGCAAATGCGCAGTGGAAGAAACGGGGATGAATTCAGTCAGTCCCTGGAGGATGCCGAGGAGGAAGGCGTGAAAAAAAGTCATTGTTCTCCGATGTTATTTGATGCTTTGCCAACCGCTTAAATATTGGAACTTGCTTTCAAAGCTCTTGGTCATTCCAAATTGGCCGTAATAGATGACCGTATACATTAAGCTTTCCCCTATAAAACTCTCCGGAAGGATATTTCCTTTTACTCCTTCCACGTTTGCTATGATACATTCGCTCCTGGCAAGCACATCGATCAGCAAGAGCTGGCAGAATTTGAGCACACCCGCCTCGTCTGTCTCTTTCCATTCCTGGATGGCAAGGAATCGTGACTCTGGAGACCATAAACAGACCTTTCCAAAAACCCGGTTCGCGAATGAATTTGGAAGTTCATCAATTGACAAAGAGTAATATGCGTGGCTCGCCTGAGTCTCATCGATCAACGTCAAGACGGCTTTCCGCTTTTTATTTGGAGATGGGAACACAATTGGTTTTATCATTAGCGTTTATGGTTGTCTCCCGAGAGAGAAGCAGCGAAATCTCTTGTAAACTCTTACTGAAAAGCTTTTGACTTTTTCCATGCTTCCAGAGTCTCCAGTCTTTGAATTTTGTCAGCGACCATGCAACAATCCTATTCCCGATTCAGTATTTCCCTACTCGCGTTATTCTTCCATTGTTTCAACAGTTCGGAAGCTTTTTCTTCAAAAACTCCCTCCGCAATGTAAATCCTGATCTGTTCCATGAGTCGAATGAGGGCCCGCAGATTATGGATGGAAATCAGTGTCCCTGCCAGCAATTCCTTTGCCACAATCAAATGACGAACATACGCTCGCGTGAAAGTTTTGCAAGTGTAACAATCACAGGTCTCGTCGATCGGGCGTTCGTCGCGGGCAAAGGAGGCGTTCATCAGGTTGAGGCGTCCCTCGGGCGCAAAGGCTGAATGATGACGGGCTAAGCGCGTTGGCAACACGCAATCGAAAATATCGATGCCGCGCAGGACGCCGTTGATCAAGTCTTCGGGTGTGCCGACACCCATCAAATAGCGCGGCTTGTCCTCCGGCAAAAGCGGCGTGACCACATCGAGGGTGGCGTGCATCTCATCCTTGGACTCTCCGACGGAGAGTCCGCCGATGGCAATGCCGGGCGTATCGAGGGAAGCGATAAATTTAGCGGATGCCGCCCGCAGGTCCGTTTGCACGCCGCCCTGTACGATCCCGAACAGAGCCTGGTCGCCGCGCCGCTTGGCTTTGACGCAAATTTCCGCCCAGCGGTGAGTCCGTTCCATGGCGAGTTTGCTATATTCATGGTCATTGGGATCGGAACATTCGTCGAAGGCCATGATGATATCTGCCCCGAGGTTTTCCTGAATTCGAATGGAACTTTGCGGCGTGAATCGATGCGTCGAGCCGTCGATGTGACTCTTGAAGGTCACGCCTTCATCGTCGATCTGACGGGTCTGCGCAAGGGAGAAGACCTGGAAGCCACCCGAGTCGGTGAGCATGGGATGCGGCCAGCGCATAAATCGATGCAAACCACCCAGCTCGGACACGATATCATCGCCGGGGCGCAAATAGAGATGGTAGGTGTTGGAGAGTACAAGTGTGGCGCCCAATTCCCTGACCTGGGCGGGCGTAAGCGTCTTGACCGTTGCCTGCGTGCCGACCGGCGCGAAGACCGGCGTGAGCAGGTCACCATGC
>DASTJG010000175.1:0-3007 GCA_035716785.1 Anaerolineales bacterium | reverse complement strand
CTGATCCTGATCTTCTGGATCGGGCTGTATCCCAAGCCATTCTTTGATCTCATGGGACCCACCGTGGATCAACTGGTGCGCAGCATCTCCAGTGTGGCGATACGCTAAAACATCATGTCACAAACAGATCTCATTACCACGTTCCCATTGATCTTCCTGACCCTTTGGGCCTGTGCCTTGCTGTTGGTCGATCTTGCCATTCCTGTCGCACGCAAAGGGATTACGCCTCTTCTGGCGGCGCTGGGGTTAGGGTTGACTCTGATCTTCACACTCATCGGACAGATCGGCAAGGAGCTCATAGGCTTCAAGGGCATGGTTGTGCTCGATGGTTTTTCAACCTTTATCAATGCTCTCCTCCTGGGCAGTGGACTCCTGGGTGTTGCCCTTGCCTATGGTTACGTCAGGCGCATGGGACTCGAGCGCGGTGAGTATTACACCCTTCTGCTCTTCAGCATCACAGGCATGATGCTGATGGCGCAGGCTGCCGATCTCATCATGGTCTTTCTGGCGCTGGAGCTTCTCTCCATCCCGCTCTATGTCCTGGCTGCCTTTGCCCGCCCCAAAGTGGAATCGGAAGAGGCGGGACTCAAATACTTCCTGCTTGGCGCGTTTGCAACAGGATTTGTGGTGTATGGGACTGTGCTGGTCTTTGGCGCGACCGGGTCAACGAACCTGGCTGCGATCGTTGCCTCCGTTTCAGGCGGAGACGCCAATCCGCTTCTGTTAGCTATCGGTGCGGCGCTCATCCTGGTTGGGTTGGGCTTCAAGGTGGCGGTGGTCCCCTTCCACATGTGGACGCCGGATGTGTATCAGGGCGCGCCTTCGGCGGTGACGGCCTTCATGTCTTCGGGCGCGAAGATCGCGGGCTTTGCTGCGCTGCTACGTGTGTTTGCGAGCGCCTTCCCATCCATCGCCGACGATATGACCGGTATCTTCTGGGCGGTGTCTGCCCTGACCATGATCCTGGGCAACGTCATTGCGATCTCGCAAACCAACATCAAACGGCTGCTGGCATACTCCAGCATCGCGCACGCGGGGTACATCCTGATGGCGTTCGTGCCGTATGGAAATGCAGATGTCCGGGCAGATTCGGTCGCGGCAGGATTGTTCTATCTCGTGGCTTATGCCATCACGAATTTTGGCACCTGGGGCGTGGTCATCGCTCTGGAAAGGGAAGCAGGCAAAGGCCTGGAATTGAACGACTACGCGGGGCTGGCAAAGAGACATCCCTTCCATGCTGCTGCGATGGCAGTCTTCATGCTCTCCCTGATCGGCCTGCCACCGACAATCGGATTGATCGGCAAGTTGTACCTCTTCCGGGCCGTCATCGCAGGTGGCTTTATGGGTCTTGCCATCATCGGCGTGCTGACCTCGCTTGTCTCCGCATACTACTATCTGCGCGTGGTGGTGATCATGTACATGCGCGACGGTGAACCGATCACCGAACGCGAAGCCTTCCTTGATTTCACCACGATTGCTACAGCCGTCGCGACGGTAGTCATTAGCCTTGTGCCCCAATTTCTGTTTGCGTGGGCGAGTAGTGCGGTATTAAAGTTGTTCTAAGCCTGCAGTTCCACAAGGATTTTGCTTATAATGAAAACGGCGATAGCATTTTTGCTGTCGCCGTTTTACATAGATTTTAGTTGGTTTATCGTGGCTCAAACCTTGCTTCAGCCCATGTGGCATGGTCACAATCGTAATCATCTTCACCACGGTCTACTTCCAGCCTGATCACATCGTCTTCTTCTATGGCAATTGAAATTGCCAATGGAGGGCCAAAACGCACCAGCCCAGAATCAAACGCAAGTTCATTGTTTATATAGACGCGGAATCTGGCATCGCCAACCGTTTCGCAGCCGGGATTTCCATCTTGCCAGGCAAGTCCGACGAGTGATGCAAACGTCGTATATCCCTTGGGCACTCTGTAACCTACAAAAGCAATACCTTCTGAAGGTGGATGCATACCCAGACCTTTTGCATAATACTTGCCATCGATCCATATTTCCGGCTGCCAAAACACTTTATTGATTGCAAGCCCCCCATATACATATTTGGGATTGATATAAGGCGGCATATCGGAAAGAAATAGTGAATCTGGGCTAACGAAATAAGCTGCGGTAGGCTGCGCCGCAATGGTAGATGTGGCGGAGAGGGTTGCTATAGAAGTTGGAGTACTTGTTAATGTTGAAGTTGGAGCAACTTCACGAGTGGGTGTCAATGTCTGAATAGCCTTGACTGAAGATTGCTTACAACTCATAAGCATAAAGATGCTGGTTAAGAACAGGATGACAGGGATCGGTGTGGATTTCATTTTTACCTTCTTTATGCTTCAGTTCGCTGTAAGCAGAATGAGTTTTATGCAATTTCTTCGTCCGGAATTATACAACTGCCTTTCATGATCAAGTATCTGGTAGGACATCTTCTGATCGTTAAGTCAAAATAAAAACTGCTGAGATATTTTCACCTCCGCAGTTTTTATTTTGTGCTTTCAACACTAGCTGTTTAGTTGATAAATCTCGATCAGATTCCCGCAGGTATCATCGAATATCGCCGCGGTGGTCATACCCATGTTAGTCGGTTCCATGGTGAACTCCACGCCGAGGTCTTTCATGCGTTCGTATTCCTCCTGAACATTGTTCACCTGGAATGCTGTATAAGGGATGCCGTCTTTGACGAGGGATTCTTTGAATGCCTTCATGGCCGGATAACTGGCGTTCGGTTCGAGGAGCAACTCAGTGCCGTTTGGCTCTTCGGGGGAGACAACCGTCAGCCAGCGGACTCCTTCTCCGAAGGGAATGTCATTCTTTTTGACAAACCCTAAAATCTCCGTATAGAACTGTAACGCTTTGTCATAATTGTCAATAGATACGCTGGTCAGTTTGATCTTTATCATTACTAATTATCCTTTCCTCAGATATTGTGTGGCAACCCAACAGTTAAGCTGACGGAACTCACTGGGGCTCAGACCAAACTGCTGTTTGAACGCCTTGCTAAAGGCTGCATGGGT
>DASTJG010000174.1:0-3328 GCA_035716785.1 Anaerolineales bacterium | reverse complement strand
TCGGGGAGTAAGTTTCTATTCAAAAATTACCAGTTGAAGCATTTCAAGGATTTTCACACCTTTGCCATCGACAGCCGGGGACATGGACAAAGCAGATCGGTGGATGATCGCTACTCCATTGAACAATACAGTTGTGATGTGATCCGTTTTTGTGAGGCTTTGCGCATTGAGAAGGCTTATATCGTTGGCTACAGCGACGGAGGAAACATTTCATTGTTCCTGGCATTGAAAGCACCGAAAGTGTTTCAAAAGATAGTAGCGATCTCTCCGAACTATTTAGCCTCCGGAAGTACGGATGGTACATTGGAATTAACAAAAAGGGTATGCAAGATACTCATGTCTCTCAAACGGATTGGCATCAATACTACAAAGCAGCTCATGCGGCTTGATCTGATACTAAACGATATTGGATTGTGTGAAAACGACCTGCGGAGGATCAGAACGAATATGAGGATATTGTATGCCGAAAAGGATATGGTCAAAGAAGATCACATCCTTGACATCCATCATCATATCCCTGACTCTACGATCAGGGAAATCATGAAATGCAGCCATATCACAATCCCGTATCAAGCAGAAACCATTGCCGATATTCGCGAATACTTTGCTGCATGTTAGTAAATATCAATTCAGAACCTTACTGAAGTGTGTGGAAAAGTGGCATGGCGAACAGCATCAAAATGAAAGTAAAACAATTTATCCTGCTGGAAGAGTGCCCGGACGAGTGGAAAAAGTTCGATCTGTATATCATCCGTGATGAAAACCTGGTCTTTTACGTGGGACAATCCTATCTTGCCTTCCACCGTGTCTGGGATCACATCAAGAACGGGTATAAATGGCGCTCGGACGTGGGGCGGTTTATCCTGTGCAACTGGCCGAAGTCCATGAATTATGAGATCGAACTCCTGTCATCAGGTTCGCCGGAGTTTGCTATCGTAAACAATAACCTGTTAAAAGCAGAAGAGATGCTGATCAGGATGCATAAACCCTGCTTCAATGTCTCGCAAAACGTCGAGCCGAGCCCGCTGCCCGTGATCTACCTGCCTCCCGGCTCGACCATCAGATGTTCCAGAAGCCTTACGAGATTGCGATATCAGGCTGAGCAGTCCATAAGAAATGACGAAAGAAAGAAGTGGATGGAAGAGTGGTGAAAGCAATGGATATACAACCGTAGAGGAACAAAATGGATACCCTGGAAGCAATTCGTCACCGAAGAAGTATTCGCCGCTACAAGGATGCAGTCATTCCCAAGGAGGATCTGGAAACGATCGTCGACGCGGGCCGGCTGGCAGCGACCGGATCCAACCGGCAGCCCTGGGATTTCATCGTGGTCACCGAAAAGCCCATGATCGTTAACTTCAAGGCTTCCGGGGCATGGATCGCGGAGTCGAGCGCGGTGATCGTCGTGGTCATGGACCCCAAATCCCGCTGGTGGGTGGAGGATGGGGCCGCGGCGATCGAAAACATGCTGCTGGCAAGCACGGCGCTGGGGTACGGCTCCTGCTGGGTGGAAGGGGATGCCCTGCCATACGAAGAAATGATCAAATCCCTGCTGGGTATTCCGGCAGACAGGCGTGTGATGGCTTTGATCCCGATCGGTGTGCCGGCAGAAACGCCCCAGCCGAGGAAGAAGCCGTTAGAGGAAGTCCTTCATTGGGAGAAGTTTTGATCTGTAAGGATTACCAGAAAGAAAGTTGCTTGTTCTTTTCTGATGGCAGATATGGAGGCACTCTTTCCTCCAATCCATACGTCTGACATAACGCTCTAAATTGCTTCCCCAGTTGATGCGCTTTTTGCGCCGCGCAGAAGTAGCTGTTCCCATAACTGGACTCATAGTGCCTGCGCAGATCCGGGAATAACTTGTCCAGTTTCGAGTAATAATAATCCCGCTACAGAAAACAGGGAAGATTTTAGAACATTAATTCTATTAATCTGCTAGAATCATTTCCATGTTAAAGTCTGTTTCACTGGTGCTTCACTCCTTGCTGCTCATCATCTTCGTAGGGAGTTTCTCCAGCATCATTTATTTCCTCAACACTGACCCTGGTGCTGCGCCCGCAGCAAAGGTTATGTCAACACCTATCCCCAGCCTCTCAAGCACAGTAGACATCATACCGGATACAGGCTGGTCCTTATTGCAGCCCGGGCTGGAGCGGCGCGTGATCCATGTCTACAATGGCCAGCCCGTCGAGTCTCTGTACATCTGGCGTTTCGATCAACACTACTTCCGGATGGATGTCGCCTATGACGAAAGTCCTAAGTCTTTGGAAACCTGGCAAAACGAAACGAACGCCTCCCTTGTAGTAAATGGCGGTTACTATAGTATAGAAAACGAGAGATATTTTCCGGATGGGCTCACCATCACCAATGGAGAAGCCTTTGGACGCAGTTTTCGATCCGGAGGAATGCTGGCGATCAACGAAACCCGGGCGGAGTTAAGATGGCTTGTCGATGAACCCTACAATCCCTCTGAGTCGTTGCAGGCTGCTTTACAGTCGTTTCCCATCCTGGTCCAACCGGGCGGCGAAGTCGGCATCCCTGCGGAGAGGGAAAGTAACGCAAGCGCAAGACGAACGGTCATTGCACTGGATCGGAAAGGCCGCATCCTTTTTATGGTTGCCCCCCAGGGATATTTCACGTTGCACCAGCTGAGTGTCTATCTGACGGAATCAGATCTAAACCTGGATATCGCTCTCAATCTGGATGGGGGAGGGTCCACCGGGATCCTGGTGGCGAACCCGTACGAGATCATCCCCCCGACAAGGCCGCTGCCGTTCGTGATCCTGGTCTATCCTCGATAAACTCACATCTCTCCAATTTAGCGCAGGCGGCCGAGGAACCCAAACAGTGTATTCAGCAAATCAAGTACACCGACAAGGAGGAGGATCACGCCAAAGACCGCGCGAAATGGATTCAGGGCATTGCCCAGACGCGCCAGCGAAGGACCAACCGAGGGAATTGTCCGCAGCGCGCTGACAGCCAGGATCAAACCGGCCAGGATCAGCAAAATGCCTTCCAGGCTCAGGATCTGCAAAATGCCCACGACGATGGCGATGACGCCGATCACCACGTCAAAGCCGCTTAGCCAGTTGGCAAACTTTTCCATCGAGGGGCCAAGCCCCGGAACATGATGCAGAACACCGCGCAGCAGTACGAGACCTGTCAGGATCAAAACGACGATCGTAACCATATTTATTTTCCTTCCATTAAAGCTATTAATTTTCTCATCACATAGACCACCTGGGTCTTCTTTCCAAATGTCCGCGGCTCTGTCTGACGAACCAGCTCGAAGCCCATCTGTTGCCAAAACTTGTAAGCAGATCCATTC
>DASTJG010000173.1:0-13529 GCA_035716785.1 Anaerolineales bacterium | reverse complement strand
ACAAGGTATTCGAGCAGGTGCAGGGTATCCGGATTAACGACTAAATCATTTGAAAAAATGACCGTTGCCTGCGAGAGTCGTCCCGTCAGGCAACGGTCACCTTATACAGACATGCATTTACAAACAATCATTCGACCGATAAGCAAAAGACAAGGCCCAACCTTCCCGTGGAGACAATGGGGAGTACGCGCCCTCGCGCTCAGTTATCTGCTGCTGCTGCTGATCATTCCACTGCTTGTGATTCTGCAGGATGGCTTGCGCGAAGGCATAGGAGAATTGTGGCGTCAGGTCACTCTCCCGATTGCCTGGCACGCCTTAAAACTGACTCTTTGGACTTCGGCTGTGATGACAGTGGTCAACACCGTCATGGGTACACTGACAGCTTTTGTCCTCGTACGCTATGACTTTCCCGGGAAACGAATCCTCAACGGGATCATCGACCTGCCGTTGGCAATCCCCACCCTGGTCACTGGCGTGATGCTGGTTATCCTCTTCGGCCCCCAGGAGGCGCTGGGCGCCTGGTTAAAAGAACAGTTTGATTTCTCGGTTATCTTTGCGCCGC
Organism: Anaerolineales bacterium; assembly: GCA_035716785.1. Taxonomy (GTDB): domain Bacteria; phylum Chloroflexota; class Anaerolineae; order Anaerolineales; family Villigracilaceae; genus Defluviilinea. The sequence goes on along the minus strand of DASTJG010000173.1, from coordinate 12,967 downwards.
CGGGGATCATCCTGGCATTGTTATTCCTCACCTTTCCATTTGTGGTGCGTTCCGTCCAGCCTGTCCTCATGGAACTCGACCGCACCCAGGAACGTGCAGCCGCCACGCTGGGAGCGGAAGGCTGGACGATCTTCCGTCGCATCATTCTTCCGCCGCTGACTCTACCGATTGTGACTGGCGCACTGCTCAGTTTTGCACGCGCGATCGGCGAGTTCGGTTCGATCGTCATCGTCGCCGGGAATATCCCATTCATTTCACAAACGGCAGCCGTCTACGTGTTCGGTGAAGTGGAATCAGAAAACCGGCTGGGAGCCAGCGCCGTTTCGATCGTCATGGTCGCCATCGCTTTCAGTCTCCTGATGTTCGCAGACTATCTGCGTAAGCGTTCGAAAGGGAAAACGACATGAGCGTTACCATCCCTGCTCGTACCAGAACTGTAAAAGTACAAAGCTCTCTGGTAGCCTGGCTGGATAAACACAAAGAGGCTCTGACAAAATGGGCATTGATCACAGTGGTCATAGCCTATGTTGGCTTCCTCATCTTGACCCCGATTACTGCATTGGCGTTCGGCGCTCTTGAACGGGGCATTGGCGCGAGCTTGGAATCGCTTAACCATCCGGATGTCTTTACAGCATTCTGGAATACGGTCTGGATCAGCCTGGTTGTTGTGACGATCCATGCCATCTTCGGTACGTTGGTCGCCTGGGTATTTGTCCGGCACCGCTTTCCCGGGCGCGACCTGATCAATGGACTCGTGGATATGCCGTTCGCGGTTTCTCCGGTGGTCGCGGGATATATGTTGCTGCTACTCTTCGGTCGCAACGGCTTGCTCGCGCCGGTGGTTGAGAGCCTGGGGATTCGGATTGCATTTGCGATGCCAGGGATCGTGCTCGCAACACTCTTTGTCACCTTGCCGTTTATGATCCGTGAGTTGATCCCGGTCCTCGAAGCTTTTGATACGAGGCAGGAGCAGGCTGCCGCAACCCTTGGTGCAAACGGCTGGCAGACATTCTGGCGGGTGACTTTTCCGGCGCTACGCTGGGGACTTATTTACGGGGTCACGCTGACGTTTGCGCGCGCGCTTGGTGAATTCGGAGCTGTGCTGGTGATCGGCGGAGGGGTTCAGGGCAGAACCGAAACGGCGACTCTATTCATTTATCGTGCGCTGGATGAGCGCCAGTATATTGGTGCATATAGTGCGTCATTGGCATTAGGATTATTTTCGCTAATCCTGGTGCTGGGTTCCGATTGGCTTAGGACCAGGAAACGTTCCTGATGGCGCACAAGCAATTGGCGTGTTGACAGCTAAACCTATTAATGAAGCGATCAGCTTAAGATGTACCTTTTTATGGACAACAAAGAGACCACACTATTCACATGATCTCTTGTTGATGCAATAAACGGATAAGAGATTATGTGAATAGTTGGGCGGTCCCGACCGGTTTCCATCCCGCGTTCCTTGTCGATTCAGCGAAGAGTTTCTGAGTCTACCTAGAGATGGAACGACGCTGAATTGTGAATTCAGAAGCGGCTGGTGAATTTTTCGTTCCGATTCCTCAGGGCCTGACTGATAAATACTGTGGTAAAGCTCCAAATATAAGGTGAGAAGCATACTTTTTATGTATATTTCTCACGCAGAAGATTCGCGCTTTTCACGATCTGACCGATCTTTGCAAATGCCACTTCCTCTTCATTCACACAGCGGTTCGCGAAACAACCAAACCCACAGTCAGGATTCAGGAAGATCTGTTCAGGATGGTACCAGGTGAGAGCCTGTTCAACCCGGGATACGATCTCGTCCACGCTTTCCACCTCCTCGGTGCGCGGATTGACAACGCCCAGCCCAATCTCTTTATGTCTTAGTGCTTCACCTACTACACGGATATCGCCCGCGCGTGGTGTTGCATATTCCAGCACATACTGGCGCACATTCATATTCGAGAAGGCCGGGATCAATGGCTGGTAATCGCCGCTCAACAGCACCTCTTCGTTGCGGCTCCAGTTGCCGCGGCAAACGTGGATGCCAATGCGAATCCCCTCGATCCCGGCGATCACCTGATTGATCAATTCGGCTGCGTACACCAACTCACTGCCCGCGTCACGGCGGGTTGCCAGGGTCGCTCACATGAAGGTGCGGCGGCCGGACTCCTCCGACATGACAATTTCCGTCAACACCGGTTCATCGAACTGAACAAACTGGCAGCCTGCAGCGCGCAGCTCGAGCAGTTCCTCGCGCAGGATGCGCGTAACATCCACAGCCATTTCAGTCTTGTCGCCGTAGGCTTTCCCGGAGAAGTCGCCGACCCACATAGCGCGCGTCAACAGGTAAGGTCCCGGCAGCGTCATCTTGACCGGTTTGTCGGTGAGAGACTGGACGAAGCGCAGCTCGTTGACCGCCAGCGGTTCCCGGCGCGACAACTTCCCGACACAGGTTGGGTTCTTGATCGCCGAAGCCGGGACGTCGAGCGTGGTCAGCATCTCTTCGAAACTGGATTTGTCATCCACAGTGTCCAGCATCTCCGCCAGAGACATCAACTTTGTGCCGTTCAGCTTTTCTGTGACGAACGAATAGAAATTATCCCGCCGATGTTCACCATCCACGACAATATCCACACCTGCCTTGAGTTGAAGCTGCACACAACGCCGCACTTCCTCGTCCGCGATGCGCTCGAACTGGGCGCGCGTGATTGTGCCTTTTTGCCGGTCACGCAGAGCACGCAGCAGGGTCTTCGAACGGGGCCAGCTTCCCACTTGGGTAACATTGAACATATCACACCACCACAAAAGAGACTTTCATATCGACGGCACGGCGCAGGGTCGCGGCGATAGGCGAACGCGCCAATGCCTTCTCCCAAATTTCCCGTACCCGCTTTTCATCTTCGAGTGTGGACGCAAAACATTTGATCTCGATCATAGAAAAGACTGGGTCCCCGTTTTCATCGCCAAGCAACGCCAAGGCATTTTCCAAACTGCCTTTGGCTGTGATTTCGATGTCATCTACCTCAAGCCCGGCACGCGCCGCTTCCGTAGCAAAGCCGGTGGAAAGGGACGCCGAGAGCGCGCCCAGCAGATATTCCACCGCCGAGGGATATTGATCTTTTTCCTCAAAAGAGGCAGGCTGCCCCACATCAAAGGAAAAATTGCGGCAATAGACGGTACTTTTCAAATGTCCCGTGGAACGCGTTCGCAAACGCCACTCATAGGAGCGAGCGCGTTCTCTGTCCTTTTGCAGTTCTTGATCATCATCTTTTCCGCCAGCATCGCGCCGCATAAAGTAGCGAACATATGCTGGCGTTTGCAGGGAGCCAAGATATTCATGACCGACCATCCGGCACCAGGGCGGAAGGTCCACGCCAACGGTGGGCTCGCGGCTGCGCATTTCGAGCACGCCTCCCTCCCGGACCTTGAGCATGTTCTCGCGGATCAGCAGGATCAACCCGGAGCCGCAATCCAGGTCGCCGCCGTCAAAGACATGGTCAGGCTTGAGATTTTGCAGGTCAGAAGGATCGGTCATGAGGATATCCTTCCCATTCCATCCAGGGCTTGTTGTGGATGGAATGGGGCTAGAAACTAATAACTGATGCAGGGCGTTCCATCAGCGAGGAATTCGACGAGCGCCGCACCACCCGCCGCGACCGCGCCGGGAATCAATTTCTCCGCATCGATGTTGCGGAAACGAAGACAAGGGTTGCAAACCAGGATCTTCCCACCTCCAGCAATAAATTTATCCATCAGTTCCTTGAGTGGCGCAAAGGGTTCGCCTACATTGAGCTTCTCCGCTTCGCCCGGAACGGCTGCCCAGACGCCATCGGTGCTGAGAAAGACCATAGTCTCCTTTTCACTGCCCAGCGCCGCATTGGCGACAACAAAACCAACAGTAACCTTATCGGGATCCTTTCTTGAATTTGCAATCGATACACAGAATTTACCAGCCATGAGAGCTATCTCCTTTCGAGCAAGTAATAGGGTGGGGCTTCATCGATATATCCGTGCCCGGTTACACGGCACCAGGCAGGGATGTCGATCCAGGCGGCTGCATCATGTGCAATAACGCACACACGCGTGCCGGATGGGAGGGTAACGAAGAATTGACGCAGATCGAGGATCAGCTCGCCGCATGATTTTTCGCCGCCGTCGAATTCGTGGTCAAAGGTCCAGGTGGATGGCCGCGCCTGCATGGTCATACCTGATCTTTACGATAGGACTGTGGGGATGGGGAATGGTGAAATAGCTCCAATATGCCTCCTGGGCGTGGATGAATTGCTCGTCCCTGCACAAACAAAAATCCGCCGCTTGCAAGCGCAGGCGACGGACCAGGAGGGTCATGGAAGGAAGAACTAACGCAACGAATCCTCTTCGCCGCGTTCCTGCGCGAACAAGCCAAGTATGGAAGGGTGAAAACCTTCACCCATCGCTGGCGTTCAGGTCTGGCGTTGAAAGATTTGCACGTTTGTACTCCTGCGCGGATTATAACATCCAACAATGAATTTGCATTCGATCTTGCCCAAGGGAGTGGCTAAAAAGGTGAGTGAACGAAATCGGTGATATGAAACGAGAATTGTTTCATGGGCTTGGAATAAAACGTAGGATGCCCTACTGCTGAGTTCTCCCCCGCCCTCTTCGCTCCTAGACACTCTCTTCGCTCTGCAAGAGTTTGTCTACAAATGTGCCCTTTTGTCAGAAAGGGCACATTCTTTTTTAATTGGCGCTACTTTATCACTTCTTTGCATGCCCGTCAACTCTGTACAATAAAAGAATGATCTTCCTGGGCGGAAAACAGATGGACTCGAATACGATAAGGCCCCAACTCAAGCTCTGGCTTCTACTGTGGGAAGGATGAGAATGATCCTTGCTCCTGCATCTGGTGTGGAGTGGATCTCCATGCTTCCGCCATACAGGCTGATCTGATGACGAATGGTAGAAAGTCCAAATGGAGAATGTAAATTTTCATCGAGTGGTTGTGCATTCTTCTGGGCTACAGCCGCTAGAAAACCTTTGCCGTCATCGCGCACCTCGATCTAAAGCCGGTTCTCCTGGCGCTGCTCGCGGGATTGCTGCAGGCCGACAGCGGGGGAGTGATTGTCAACGGTGAGAATCTCAGCCGGATGAAAGAGTCCGAGCAGGCTGACTGGGTTTTCGATAATCTCCAGGGTTCGCTCCTGTCCAGCGTTTAAAAGCATGGTTGAACGCGCTTTGCTCTGAAAACCCCAATAAGAAAGCAATATCGCAGACTGTGATATCTGATTCGTTCAGATACTTGAGAGCAGTTTCCTTTCGGATCTGATCCAATAGTACTTGATAAGATGTTCCTTCCTGTTTCAACTTATTCTGCAACTGGCGTGGACTGAGCGCCAATTCACATGCCACGGAATCCAGTGCAGTTTTTTCGCCGCGCAGAAGGATTTTGTTGATCGAGTGCCCAACCCGATCGGACCAGGTATCCGGGGGGTAGAGCCGGATCAACATCTCTTGTGCAAACGACTCCAATTGATCAAGGAGTTGTGGGTTTGCCAGAAAGATTGGCTGTGCCAGATCTGCGCAAGGAAATATCAGCTCGTTCTGGAGGCAATCGAACCTCAAGGAACAATCAAATATCCGCTGATGCTCGCTGATATCCGTAGGCCTGGGATACTTGAAATGAATTTCAACCGGTCGGACCTTGTTCTGCGTCAGGCGCCGAAGGGGGAAAACTAATCCGCAAAACACGGTTTCGATGTAATGCCGATCCAGTTCGATCTCACTGTCCACTTCCTCGCATATATATTGGACATCTTTGCCCTGTTCCTGCAACCGAAGCTGGATCAGATCTGTCGAGAGGGCATGATACCGTATTTGTTTTTCGAGCGCATTTCCAACGGTTGCGCAGTTCATCATCACTGAGAACAGAATCCCACCGGAGGTCTGTTGGTCCGCTGCTTCCCCCAAATGCAGCCCGAAGTTCGGATCGCCTGACTGTCTCACGATTTCCTTCCAAACGGTATCGAGCTGCTTGATAGGGATCCTTGAATCTCTGTGCTTCGCCAACGCCTGCCCGGCGGCTGCCTTGATTTTGCCTAGATCAAAACCCCGGCTGGAAGCAAAGTGCAGCAGGATATTCAATATATCGACGGAGGCGGTAACTTTGGGTCTGCGCATCAGGGCTCCTGTCTCTCATTCTACAGCAATCGACGGAAATTGCGTGAAAAGTCAACCGGCTTTTCGTCGATGGACAAGACGCTCCGGTCATCCTGAAATAAACTCAACAGCATACTCTACAGCGGAAGGAATAAACTATGGACCGAAGAAGAATCTTCTGGGTCAGGTTTGCTTATTGGCTTGGGATCATTGGAGATCTCGTTGCGGCTGTATTCATGCTTTTCCCGCAATTTGACAAGGGTTCATTCAACAGCGAGGTCATTTCCAATCCGGTATTTGCTCTGGGTGCAAGACGGGGAGCCCATTTGATGAGTGGCTGGACAGTCCTGTTGCTCTGGGCAGACCGGAAACCGGTAGAGCGTAAGGATACCTTGCTCATTACCCTTTGTCCGGTAGAGGCGGGTCGTTTGGTTTATCTGATCTATGCCAGGACGGCAGACTTTACTTCTCTCGAGCAGATCGTTCCCAACCTGATTATCGAAATCATTTTTATCGTTTTCTTTTTCATTGGTTACCTGAATGCAAAACATATTGAAGCAACCTTTAAGCCCAAGGAGGCATGATTATGAAAGATACGATCCTTTTCTTGAGAATTGCGTATTGGTGGGGCGTCATTGCGGATGCAGTGTCTGCCATTCTTATGTTGTTCCCGAATCTATTCCTGCGTGTGATGAATTTCAATCTGACACCCGGGCGCGACTTTGCCTTTGGCTTATCCTATGGCGTGCCATTGATGATTGGGTGGACCATTCTGCTGATCTGGGCTGACCGCAAGCCTTTGGAGCGTAAAGGCATCCTGTTGCTGACACTCCCGATCATCGCAGGATATATTGCTATCGAACTATACGCGGTTTCGACTGGAATAACCTCGTTAGGGTCAGTACTGCTACTCCTTGTCATGCAAACTGGATTGTTCGTGTTTATTGTCTTCAGTTGCCGGCGCGCAAAGAACCTGGTTGGAATCGCATAGAGCAACACTTTTTCTCACTTGAAGTGAGTAACGATATGAATAACATCTGTTGCAAAGTGGATAGGGGGCTTACTCTGGAGGAGCGGATTTTATTTCGCCATGCTCACGATCATCATCGCCTTGATGATCTACTTTATCAATCGCAAAATAGAGGGGTGGGCATTCGTTATGTCAGGGCTGAATATCATCCTGACACAAATTAATTACAAACACGATTCATCGTCCAATAAAAGCAGTACAATACTGTCAGACTGGATAAAATGACCTAATTTGCAAAAGTACCAAAGACCATGTTTGAGAGGAACATCAATGAAAAAAGAATTCCATGTCGCGCTGACTGGCAGTGATCTCGCCGATGGTTCCATAGCCCACCCATTCCGTACCATCTCCAAAGCAGCCAAAATCGCGGAGAACGGAGACAGAGTCGTTGTTCACGCGGGGGAATATCGTGAATGGGTAAAGCCCGAACACAGCGGTTACAGCGATATCAGCCGCATCACCTATGAAGCCGCACCGGGCGAAAAAGTCGTCATCAAAGGCTCCGAACGCATTCAAGGCTGGGAGGTGGTTGATGGCACGGTATGGAAGGTGACCATCCCGAATCCCTTTTTCGGCGAATACAACCCGTACAAAGAGATCCTGAGCGGCGACTGGTTCATGTACAAACCCGGCAGCTACCGTCACCCGGGCGAGGTGTATCTCAACGGCATGTCCTTTTACGAGGCCGATTCCCTGGCTGAAGTGAAAAATCCGGTCGTGCGCACCGCCGTCCACGGCCTGCCGTGGTTCAAAACCGATGAGTTGATCCTGCATCCGGAACAGACGGTTTATCAGTGGTTCTGCGAAACGAACGATGAAAACACAACGATTTACGCCAATTTTCAAGGCGCGGATCCAAACAAAGAGCTGGTCGAAATCAACGTGCGAAAATGCTGCTTCTACCCGCTCAAGTCGGGGCTGAACTACATCACGGTTAGAGGCTTTGAAATGGCGCAGGCTGCCTGCCCGTGGACGCCTCCGACAGCCGATCAGCCCGGCCTATTAGGGGTTAACTGGAGCAAGGGCTGGATCATCGAAAACAACATCATCCACGATGCCAAGTGCAGCGCCATCAGCATTGGCAAAGAGGCTTCCACCGGGCACAATCTCTGCTCGCGAAGGCACCAGAAGCCCGGCTACCAATACCAGATGGAAGCCGTCTTCCGCGCGCTCCAGATTGGTTGGAGCAAGGAAAAGATCGGCTCACACATCATTCGCGACAACGTCATCTACGATTGCGGGCAAAACGGCATCGTTGGGCACATGGGCGGCGTCTTCAGCGAAATCTACAACAATCACATTTACAACATCGCCGTCAAACATGAGTGGTTTGGCTACGAAATCGCCGGCATCAAACTGCACGCGGCCATCGACGTGCAGATCCACCACAACCGCATTCACAACACCACCCTCGGCACCTGGTTGGACTGGCAGGCTCAGGGCGTGCGCGTGAGCAGCAACCTTTATTACGACAATGACTGCGACCTGATGGTGGAAGTCAGCCACGGGCCGTACCTGGTGGACAACAATATCTTCGCCTCCGACTTTACCTTTGAAAACGCCGCCCAGGGCGGCGCCTATATCAACAACCTCTGCTGCGGCAAGATGAACCTGCTCAAAGTGTTGGATCGCTCCACCCCTTACCACTTCCCGCATACCACCCAGGTCGCGGGGACTGCCGTGGTCTACGGTGGTGATGATCGCTTCTACAACAATCTCTTCGTGGGTGTCGTGGGCGTCGAAAACTGCGGTACGGCAAGTTACAATCCCAACACCGCCTCTTATGATGAGTATGTCGAGAAGGTGCTACATCAGGGCATCGGTGACCTGGAGATGTTTAAGCGCGTCGAGCAGCCGGTCTATATCGGTGCAAATGCTTACACAAATGGTGCAGAGGGCTTCGACCGGGAAAAAGACGCATACGCCGAACCGGCCTTTGACCCGGGCATCAAAATCATCGAAGAGGGCAGCGCCGTGTACCTGGAAATGAATGTCAAGCCAGAGATGTTAGAAGTAAAAACCAAAATTGCCTCCACCGAGACACTCGGCACGGTTCGGATTGTGGACGCGATTTTCGACGATCCGAATGCGAAACCAATCATTTTCAATCTCGACTTTACTGGGGCGAGAAGATCGGACAAACCGGTTGTCGGCCCGATCGAAGGATTGAAGGCGGGATTGAACCGGATAAAGGTCTGGGATTTGAATCCACCAACGATGGGCGCCGGAAGTCTGGAATAAACAATATAGGGGATATCATATGCGGAGTCCTCCCCGCCCTCTCTGCCACTAGACAACATTCTCAATCCACGAGATCTTGTCTATGAATGTGCCCTTTTTGCCGAAAGGGCACATTCTTTTTTAATTTGCGCTACTTTATCACTTTTTGCATTATCGTCAATTCGTCCATACGAGAAAAGCATCATCTCCTCCCTGTGAGAACCTGCCCCAGGTTCGGAATCTAGTTTATTTCTATCTTGACACAATAGAACGTGCGTTCTATAATCTCATAAAGGACAATTCCTATGAGAAAGGTAACAGATAAAGGCAAGGCTACTCAAAACAACACTTCAGTTAAAGAGTTTATTGCTTCGTTAGACGATGAACAGTTGGTAACAGATTGCCACGTGCTTATTGAGATGATGCGGCGAATAAGTGGGCATGAGCCAAAGATGTGGAATGTGGGTACGATCGGGTTTGATACCTATCATTACAAATACGACAGCGGACGCGAAGGCGATGGTCATGTTATTGGCTTTTATCCAAGAAAAGGGAAGATTACCGTTTACCTGAGGGACGGTACGGTACGCTACTCTGAATTGCTGGCTAAGTTGGGTAAGCACGCTACCACTGGGTATTGTGTGTACATCAAGCGGCTCAGTGATGTAGAGCTGCCAATCCTCGAGCAAATCGTGCAACAGTCTTATGAGAATATAAAGTCCCAAGACGGGCATATACACCAAATATTATGGAAAGCTGAAAAATAGGCATTTCTGCCTTACCATTAACGATTGTATTTTAACGTCCGCGTGCCCAGTCTTCAATTAATGATTAAATTAGTTTTCTTGCCAAGATCGCGCCTAACACAGCGTGCGCCTGATGTGTGGGACTGCGCTTCGCGCGTGCATCATTTTCGAGTATTTTCCTCCCTTCGAGTTTTTCTGCTCCCAAGCAGAGTCCACGCCCGCCCACCCGCGGGTATCCCCTGAAGGGGACGGCCCTCTAAAGAGGGTAATGTCGCACACTGTTAGGCGGCTCTCTTTGTTGATACGAAAGGAAAGGTCATTTGACAAATAAGTACCTTCCCGTTGATAAGATACTGACGATCCTGAAGGAAACTCCGCCGCGATTAACGAATCTTGCATCCGGGCTTGCGCCAGCTCAATTCCATACCGCCCCCAGTGCAGGCGAGTGGTCCGTCAACGAAGTACTTGCCCACTTGCGGGCGTGTGACGATGTCTGGGGTAATTACTACATGATGACGATCCTCGCCCAGGATCATCCAACGATTAAGGCGAGGAACCCGCGTACATGGATCAAAAGCACTGACTATCTTGAACAGAATTTTCAGTCCTCGCTGCGTGCCTTTACGAAGCAGCGTAAGAAGCTAACAGTGCTGGAATTGTTATCCCCAATGGACTGGGCACGTACAAATACGCTCATCGGGGCAGGAAAGCCTCTCCAGCAAACCCTATTATCCCACGCAGATGGACTGGCTCGCCATGAACGTGCGCACCTCAAGCAGATCGAACGTACTCTCAACACGCTGAAAGGTGTCCCATAGGTGTGAGTCAATGATCTGTCTGCAATTGTCATATCACTGTTCTTTAGAGACAAGTTGTTTGAGGGGCAAAACGCCGCCCAATATAGTGTGCAGCTTGAGAGGATTAAGAATTTTATGACGATGACAAAAAATAAATTACTACGAATGGACAACGTTCTCATCGTTGTCGACGACCTCGAGGCTACCAAAGCATTCTTCGCTGAACTCGGTCTGGAGCTGGAGGGCGAGACGACCGTCGAGGGCCCCTCGGTAGATCGTCTCATCGGCCTTCAGAATGTCCGTGCTACCCTCGCGCTGATGCGCGCTCCGGACGGTTACGGACGGATCGAGCTGGACAAGTTCCACACGCCTAAGGCGGTCAGGGCTGAGCCAGAGGACGCGCCAGTGAACGCACTCGGGATCCGCCGTATCATGTTCGCCGTTGATGACATCGACGACGTCGTCGCGCCTGCTTGCCCACGGCGCCGAACTGGTCGGCGAAGTGGTGCAATACGAAGACATATATCGGCTCGCCTACCTCCGCGGTCCCGAGGGCATCATCGTCGGATTGAGCGAGCAGCTCAAGTAATAAATCGATAACGGATGTTTTGGGGAATCCGTGACAAAAGATTTTGCCGCCGAAGAATTTAGATAGAACGTTTGGAAAATAATAACCATGAAAAAGAAAATCGCCATTACGCCAGTCCGCGTTGCCGACCTGCTCGCCGAGGGCGAGCGGATGCCGGTCTACGTGCATGTTATCGACCATCCCGATAAATTGATAGAAACCGGAGCTTTGTCTAACGGCATCATTATAGCCAATTACAAACGGTTGGGTGAACTTAAGACGGGATCATTTGTCGACTAGGCAACCAGATTGCTTAGCCAAAGTGTCCAAAATATTCAATAATAATGTCTTCTGACTGCCTATAATAAAAGATACTCTTACTAAATGAGAAAGGAACATTCATATGAGAAAAATAGTAACTTTTCTTTGGTTTAACGACCAGGCAAAAGAAGCGGTAGATTTGTATGTATCGCTGTTTGAAGATGCAAAAATAATAAACACATCGTATCTCACAGAGTCAGTGGCAGAAGCAGCCGGAAAGAAACCCGGAGATCTATCATCAATAGACTTTGAACTGAATGGCCAAAACTTTACTGCGCTAAATGGTGGTCCGATGTATACTTTTAGTGAGGCTATCTCAATAGCGGTAAACTGCAAAACTCAGGAAGAGATTGATAAGCTTTGGGAAGCGCTATCCGAAGGCGGCGAAATAGTTTCTTGCGGATGGCTTAAAGATAGATATGGCTTAACGTGGCAGATTATGCCGGAAAGCCTGGACATCATGATGCGTGATCCAGACACTGCTAAGGCTGATCGGGTTAGCGCTGCTATGCTTAGTATGGATAAACTGAATATAAGCGAACTCGAAAAAGCCTACAAAGGCGAATAATGATTTAACTAGATAAATGCCTGCTAATTCTAACATCCCTTTTAGGCTATTAACATTTACAGCTGTAAAAGTCTGGCTGGCTAAATGGGATTCGAACTCATAGCAGGGGCTCAAGAAGTAAAACCCATCACTCTGCTGCAGAAGGGAAGTACTAAATATCCCTCAACCCAAACACCTCCAACGGCTTACTGAGCCTCTGCCACACCTCCTCATCCTCCGATGTACTCCGCTGATTGGCATTCTTGGGGAGAGTCCGTTTGTGAGTAAATGCGAAAGGCAGAAAGCGCCTAACACAGCGTGCATTTGACGCTGGGGAGTCGCCGCGTTTTTCAGGCGTTTCCACGCCTTAGCTTTTTCTCATTGGACGGCGTTCCGCCGCCCGCCCCAGCGCAAGTAACGTAGATCGTTAGGCGGTTATAAGGAGGCCTCATGCTGACTATTGATATCGAAACAGCCCGGCGTTTCATCCTCGGCAAGCAGGGCTTATGGCCCGGGCGCCGTTGGCGCGGCATCAAGGGCACAGAGCAAGCCATGCGCGCGATCGAATACCTGCAACTGGATCCGCTCCAGATCATCGCGCGCAGCCATGACATCACGCTGCAT
>DASTJG010000172.1:0-13233 GCA_035716785.1 Anaerolineales bacterium | reverse complement strand
CGATGGAGAACTGCTCCAGGGTGTGCGTTACTTCGGCGAAGGCGCCAGCACAGAAACACTGGTGGTGCGAGGGTTAACCGGCACGGTCCGCCAGATGCAAGCGACGCACCGCCTGGATAAGCTGGATAAGATCAGTGCGGTGAAGTATTAGTCCCTCGTCATTGCGAGAAGTGGCATCGACAGGTGCCGCGACGACTGCGAAGCGTCCCTGCGGGAAGCAATCTCACATACTGTGAGCAAGTACGTGTGAGATTGTTTCAGTCACCGCTGCGCGGTTCCCTCGCAATGACATAGGATGCTTGACACCATCCATCCTTGCACGTATAATCTCGGTCGCTTTCCTGGCTAGCTCAATCGGCAGAGCGGGCGGCTGTTAACCGCTAGGTTCGAGGTTCAAGTCCTCGGCCAGGAGCTATTGACCAAAAAAATTTGCCCAGCTTCGAGATAGCAGGGCAATTTTTTTTATTTAGATTGTGTCACTCCGTTGAAAATAGACTGCGACTGCTCGATTTTGTCATGTCCCTGCGGGTTATGGCAGACCGACTTTCGATTATCCAGTTACTGGCGATGGTGTAGAGTCCGATTGCATTTGATGACAAATGACACATGACACCCGGGATGAGAATCCATAAAATAGTGGGAATTGACAGCTACATATCAACCTATCGAGTGAAAATATATCCCGGTAGGGTTTGAACCCAAAATCGCAAGGCAAACAGACGAGTTGTATCCTAGCCAAAATCAACAAGGAGAACACCATGGTACATTACAAAGAACTTGGACTTGTGAATAGCAGGGAATTGTTCCAAAAAGCAGTTTCCGGCAGGTATGCCATCCCGGCGTACAACTTCAACAATATGGAACAGCTTCAGGCGATCATACAAGCCTGTGTTGAGACGAAATCGCCGGTCATTCTACAGGTCTCCTCGGGGGCGCGTAAATATGCCAACCAGACCATCCTGCGATACATGGCTGAAGGGGCGGTGCAGTATGCCAAGGAACTGGGTTACGCCATCCCCATTGTCCTGCACCTGGATCACGGCGATACCTTCGAATTGTGTAAGAGCTGCGTTGAGACGGGTTTCTCATCGATCATGATCGACGGTTCTTCCCATCCCTACGATGAAAACGTGAAGCTCACCAAGCAAGTGGTTGATTTTTGCCATCAGTATGACGTTACTGTCGAGGGAGAGCTGGGAGTTCTGGCGGGTATCGAGGATGAAGTGCAGTCGGATGTGCATACGTACACGCAGCCGGCAGACGTGGAAGATTTCGTGAACCGCACCGGTGTGGACAGCCTGGCAATCTCCATTGGTACGTCTCATGGGGCCTATAAGTTCAAGCCCGGTCAGAAGGTGGAGATCCGACTCGACATCCTGGCGGAGATCGAAAGGTGTATTCCAGGATTCCCGATCGTGCTGCATGGCTCATCCTCGGTGCCTCAGGATCTGGTCCAGGAGATCAACAAATACGGCGGCAAGATGAAGGATGCTGTGGGTATCCCAGAAGAGCAGCTTCGCAAGGCCGCGGAATCGGCGGTGTGCAAGATCAATATTGACTCCGATGGAAGGCTTGCCATGACCGCAGCGATACGAAAAGCCTTCGCAGAGAAACCGGAGGAGTTCGATCCCCGCAAGTATCTGGGTCCGGCCCGGGATGCGCTGAAGGAGTTGTATAAGCACAAAAATATTCACGTGCTGGGGTCCAACGATAAGGCGTAAGGATACAGAAGTTTTCGATCAGAAAGTTGCCTCCGGCGAATAGCTGGAGGCAATCTTTGTTATGTGATGATGGAAACGATCAATTATTTTCTAACTGAAGTAAAATCGTAATCAAACAATGGACATCCAGGGATGAAACCACTCACTTATTTACTGCACGGATTTGTTTTTGCTTTTGGGAGCGCCATTATTTTCTACGGGACGGTAGTTAATATCAATATCTTCATTTCTCCAGCAGACATCATCCCTCTGGTTGTTTTTTCGGTCATTGCGTTTTTTGCTTTCGTCCTTGTCGCTTATTTGCTGACCCACAGCCTTGATACCGCAGGCTTGATTGCATCCCTGTTCGTGCTGGGTTTTTTCTATCTCTGGTCTGTTTTTTTAGTGGTTGTGATTGCGACTCTTATGGGTCTTGTCGCAGTAAAAGTACTTTTTAAACGAGTAAAAAATGCAGATACTCACCTGATGTTGAATGCAGTCAGTATTGCCGTGGTCGGTTACTACCTTTTTGGGTTTATCACTATGAACAGCGGTACACCATGGGCTTCTGCTCCCAAAGTCATTCAGCCCATTGACGGAGTGCCGGTTGCAATTCCATCCCAGGCAGCGCCGCCGGATATTTACTATATCATTCTGGATGGTTACGGGCGGGCGGACATGCTGCAAGCCATCCATGGTTTTGACAATTCCATGTTTGTGGATGCCCTGGAGCAGCGAGGTTTTGTGGTTGCATCCGACAGCCAATCCAATTATGCGCGGACACCTCTCTCTTTATCGTCATCGTTGAATATGCAATATCTGGATACCATGTCCTCAGCGATGGGCGATTCCGATCTGTGGTGGCCGGTGGTGGATGCAATGCAGCATAGTGAGGTTCGGAGAATCTTGGAAAATCGGGGGTATCGAACCATCTTTTTTGCTAATAACGGACATTACTCTGAAATCCGTGATGGGGATTTTTACGAAGCGCCCTTCCCGATTCAGTTGGACATCTTTAGTGGTCTCTTTGTGAGTCAAACGAATTTGCACTTGCTGGCTGAAATCGATCAACTTGGCATTGCAGAGGCATCTTATGATACCCATCGTCGAACAATTCTTTATACCTTCGAAAGATTGCCAGAAGTAGCAACAATAAAGGGCGCCAAGTATGTATTTGCACATGTCATTGCTCCACATCCCCCATATGTGTTTGATCGTGTGGGTAATCCATTGGATCCCCCTTACCCTTATACATTATCTGTCGAATCTCGGGCTGGTTACATCGACCAACTTCAGTTTATCAACCGGCTGGTTCTGGCAGCTGTCGATGGCATTCTCGCAAATTCGGCATCTCCTCCGATCATTGTTATCCAGGGTGACCATGGTCCGGGAACGCAGACCGACCATAATTCCCTGGAAAACAGTTGCCTGTACGAACGTTTTTCAATATTGAATGCCTACCATCTTCCAGGCGTTGAGAAGGCTTCCATTCCCATGGATCTTACACCGGTAAATTCATTTCGTTTCATATTCAATCACTATTTCCATAGCGACCTCGAGTTATTGCCAAATCGACAATATTTTTCGACAAGCACTCACTTTTACGAGTTCATCGATGTAAGCAGCAAGACTCAGGAAATGTGTAATTTGAATTCCAGTGCTAAGTAAATTTGTGTAGTGACATCTGCTGGGACCTGAACTTGAGGCTGCCAGTTATTTAAGTCCTCAGTCAGGAGCCTTCGACCGAAATAATTTGCCTTCAGCCTTTCGCTGAAGGCAAGTTTTGTTATATACTGATGTCAATTATTACTGGGAATGTCACCGCATCCACTTTAGAACTCTGCGGTAATATTGGCAACAAGACTCTGCTGTTATCACGACCAGAAAGAGTAAAACATGAGTGAATACATCCGTACCACACGAGAATGTTCCGTGAAGCAACTCCACCCTGAGCTGCTCCGGGCTATTGGGAACTATTTCCAGGAGCATAAATTGGGCGCCCTGGAGGCTGAAACCCTGCTGTGCTGTGAGACTCTATCCAAAAAGAAAAGCGTCGGTAAAATACCTTCCTGGCTGAGTGGTAACCTGGATACAACGATCTACACAGGGATGCTGCTGACATCCCAGTGGCTGATCTGGGTGCACCATGGGGACCAATCCGGGACTCGATTGAACGCAGCCGATCTGAAACAAATTCGAGCTGAATTTTATACTTCCCCGCTCACGAAAGATACCGGCTTGGAAATCTTCGGATATATCGGGGACGCTAAAAACCGTGTTCGGGGATACATCGCGATGGGGGCAGACCCGGCTACGCAGAAGTTTTGTGATGAAGTCATACAGTCGATTAACAAGGTAAATCCGCCGCCAACTAAAAAAGGTTGGTCCAGGTGGCTGACGGGTTGACATCGGTTCCAGCAAATGTCGCTCCACTATTGGTTCCATCTGTTGAGCCAGCGGAGTGATGAGTATCCGAAAATGTAGTTCAATAGGACTGTTCCCTCCGTAGTTTCATTCGCTTCTCGTCGCCATAGGAGCTTCAAGTGATCGACATTGTGCCAAACCTTCCCGAACAGAAACGATTGTTGCTTGAAAGGCTTGTTGAACAACTTCATGAGATCGACGGTGTGTCTGCCATTGTTTTGGGCGGCTCCTATGCCAGCGGAACACATCACGAGACATCCGACATGGATATTGGATTGTATTACTCCGAAGCCAGGCCGTTTTCAATCGCCGAGATTCGGCGCATCGCGGACGATGTTTCGATCAACGGGGCTGCGACCGTTACCGGGTTCTATGAGTGGGGAGCCTGGGTCAACGGGGGAGCGTGGATTCACACATCACAGGGCAAGTTCGATTTCCTGTACCGTAACCTGGATCACATCCAGCGAACAATCGCCGAGGCTCAACAGGGTATTTCTCATCATGACTATGACCAGCAGCCCACCTATGGTTTCTATAGTGTGATCTATTTGGCTGAGACACAGATCTGCATTCCACTTTATGACCCTGAGTTGCTAATCGCCAAACTCAAAAGAGCCGTTGAAACGTATCCTCCCAAACTAAAGCAAAAGATCATCACAGATTCACTCTGGTCGGCGGAATTTAGCCTCCTCCATGCGCGTGGTTTCGCCGCTCAGGGAGATGTTTACAATACTGTGGGATGCCTAACCCGAGTAGTATCCAATATTACGCAGGCGCTCTTCGCCTTGAATGAGAGATATTTCATTCGTGATAAGAAGGTCCTGGACGTGGTTGCCGGGTTTCCTGATCTGCCAGCCGGTTACATTCCGCAGATAAACCATATTCTGGCATGTCCGGGCAGTACCGCACAAGAGTTGACAAAGACAGTCAGCGATCTCGAGCGAGCCTGGCATAGTGTGGTATTGCTTCCCGGAGTCGATTACGAGCCGAAGTTTCGGATTTAGGCTTTTCTTACTCTACTGTCCAATACAGCGCGTGCCCGGCTGGACGGATAGCCTAAAAATATAATCTGCCAGGAGCAGTACAATGGACCGCTGACGGTCACAAGTACTAGAAACCAGCCGCATCTCGCTATTGTGCTGGAGGCAAATTTTGTTATATACTGAACGCAGCGACTAAACAAAGGAGTCTTCAATGCAAAAATGGGAATATCTACGCATCGTCGTCAACATGGATGAAAGGGAAATCGACGATGTGACCGTCAACGACGTGAAAGTTTTCGATCAGGACGAGCAGTCCAGGAAGAAGGAAGTGGAACTGAGTGACCTGTTCGCGAAACTGGGGTCGGAGGGCTGGGAACTTGTCAATGGCTGGGGCAGCCAATCCTGGGAGGTCTTCTACTTCAAGCGTCCGGCCGAGTGATCGGTTTGCAGCCGTTTTCCCAACAAATGATCGGCGAAATTATTCCAACAATTTACGACGTTCGCGGCAAACCTGTTTCGACAAGACAGGATAAGCTTTTTAGTTATCCGCTGGGGCGCTATGTTACCAAGCCATTGGTACATCAGTGCTCAACAATCAAAGAAGTTCGTGAGTTCCTTCAAGGCTGTAAATATATATCTGACAAAAAACAATTCAACCAGGAAGAATTTTGGCTCCCACCGGATGAATTTGAAAAGGTGAAGAAGGGCGATTGCGACGAATTTGCTTTGTGGACCTGGCGTCAATTCATGGGCATGGGTTACGTGGCCCGGTTTGTCATCGGGCGGACGAGGAAATCCGGCAAAGGACATGCCTGGGTAACGATTGAAAAAGAAGGGAAAAATTACATTGTGGAGCCCCAAGCCTGGCGTTGCGGCGAAAAAATGCCCAGGTTGAGTTTCATCCACTACGAACCCGCTGTATCTGTTGAGTGGGATGGCAAGTGCCTGCGCTACTTCGTGCATAAGACCCCTGTATCCAGTGTGCCCGCCGGACTGTTCTTACTGCTTCTGGGCGAATGGCTGTTTTTCTGGGCCAAATATCGTACCGGGATCCTGGGTGTGGAGAACTTAATTAAAGATAGAGTAATAGCTGGTAAGACAAGATAAAGTCATCCTGAAGCGCAGTCTGCGCCTGCATGCCAACGGGGGATTTGTAGCGGTTTCCCAGACTAGTACAAACGTCTAGGTAAGATTAGTGCCTTCTAATGGGAAGACGGGTCAATTTCATTTACAATCTTATTGCAATATCATCTAGCTTTGCGGGATGAGAAAGTTGGACTTACACCGAAATCGCAAAGACAAAACATTATCGTTGATCAGGAGGCTTACCATGGATATGATCAAAGTTTCTGCCAATTCACGCACCTCTGCTGTCGCTGGCGCGATCGCGGGTGTTGTCCGTGAGCATCACCGGGCGGAAGTGCAGGCCATCGGTGCTGGAGCGATCAATCAGGCTATCAAAGCCCTGGTACTGGCAACCGGCTACCTCAAAAATGACGGCATTTTTATCAGTTGTGTGCCTGAATTCGCAGATGTCACGATCGAGGACAAGGTCCGGACGGCCATCAAGCTGGTGATCGAGCCGAGCCCCGATTCTGATTTCTCCGCTGTCAGTTCGCCCAACTATTCTGTCCGGACAGAATCCATGTCTGTTTGAGCGGGTCCGTAAACAAATCATGAAATGACAGGTCAGCAGGAATTGAATGGGGGTACAGTTCAGTCCCGCAGCCGAAAACGAAAGACCTCCACTGGAGGTCTTTTTTGTATCTTAAGAGAAACAGGATACTAATTGACTCCTCAACGCGAAAATCGTATAGTAATAGCAGTAGAGACAGATTTTGTTGGAGCACAAGAGGAGCGAACGATGAACACTGCTGGAAAGATCTTCGCGATGCTGGTCTGGCTGGGTGTTTTGGCTGTTGCCGGATCATTCATTCTGGCACTAACGGCTGCCCGGGTAGGAGAACACAAATCGAGCACATATGGCAATGCCTATAATCAGTTCCAGAGTTCCTGGGGTGGTGAAATTTCGATTTCGCCGCCGGAGTATGCGATCCTGCGGAGATACACAGTTTCGCAATATAACAAAGACGCCAAGGCCTATGAGGAT
Source organism: Anaerolineales bacterium (assembly GCA_035716785.1). Lineage (GTDB taxonomy): Bacteria > Chloroflexota > Anaerolineae > Anaerolineales > Villigracilaceae > Defluviilinea. The sequence goes on along the minus strand of DASTJG010000172.1, from coordinate 6,016 downwards.
GTGGAGAAAGAGGAGCGGCTGCCTCTCATCCCGAAATCGATCAAAATCGATTCCGTTGTGAATTATGGGGAACAGGAGCGCGACCTGCTGATTTTCAATGCGTTCGAAGCCCAGAATACGGAGACCTATGTCGTTGCCAATACAACCGATTATTCGGGCGGGTTGCTGATGAGAGTCACCAAGCCGAAAAACGCAAACCTGATGTACGACTACAGGATCGTGCTTCCAAATGATCAGATCATACGTCCCGTTATGCAGAAGGAAATTCTTCTATCGTCTGAGATGGCTAAAGGTGGACAGGTGGAGATCGTCGTTACGTATACGACGAAGGGGATGGATATTTTTAAGTACAACCTTTCGGCCTTCCAGGACAGCGTGATCGAGGGACTTCAGGCAAATATCAAGCTCAACACGAATGAGTTCGAGATTTATCGCTTTGGATTGCCGCATACAACCGATATCACTCCCACGGGTGCGACCATTCAATTCGATGTGGACGATTTTTCGACGACCCAGGATCTCGGTGTTACGTTTATTTCGAAGCAAAGATACCTGGATCAAATCCAGAGCCTGCTGAATTATTCGCCGATGTCACTGATCCTTTTCCTGGTGGTGATCTTCTTCTTCTCACAGATCTATGCCATCAAATTCAACGCGTTCCATTATCTCTTCCTTGCGATGATCGACGTGTTTTACTATCTGTTTGTCGCTTATTTGGTACGGTTCTTTGGCATTATCCCTACGTTCGGAATATCGATTGCACTCACCGCGGCAATGTTCTTCCTCTATTGTCCAAACGTATTTGGATGGCGATTTGCCATCCGGGTTGCAGGCGTGTATCTGTTCCTGCTGACGGTGATCTTCTCGTTGATCTTCCTGATGCCCATTTTCCGAGGACTGTTATTCGTGGTCCTGATCTTTGTCGTCTTTATGTCGATCATGAGCTTTGTAAGCCGTTCGGATATTTCAAAGTGGCCGATCATGAGCGAGGGAGTACCGGTGCAAGCCGGGGATTGAAAGCGAACGAACAACGGGTTCGGCACACGATTTGCCTCCAGCACCATGCTCGAGGCAAATTTTGTTACCCGGGACTGAAGTCGAAGTATGGGTAGTGGTCAATCTGAGAAGCAGTATAATCATTTTGGTGATTCAATTCATCAAGAGAGAGGAGAATGTGTATGCAATCTTTCATTTTCAATGACGCCATTCGCTTCCGACTGGCGACCCAGCAGGAGGATACGGGCGCCAAAATTCAGGTGTTCCTCGGCGTTCTGCTCGGCGTCCTGTTGCGCTGGATTGTCGTGGATATTATTAAGAATCAACTTCCCCAAAACTTCTCTGTGATCCTTGCCCGCATCGTGATCGCCCTGATCGCGACCGTCTTCGTCTTTTCGGGCTACTGGCAAAAGGTCAAGGATCAGCCTGCCGGGATGCGCTTCCTGAATGCGCTGGTGTATGGTGTTTCCATCGATGCGCTCGTCGCTCCCTGGATGTACTAGGAGGAGATATGAACTCATTCAGTTTCAATGATGCGGTTGGTTTTCGGCTGGTCACTCAACAGGAGGATACCCCTGCCAAAGTGCAGGTGTTCATTGGGGTTTTCCTGGGCGTGATCCTGCGCTGGATCTATAGCGTTGCCGTCGAGGTGATCCGGAATCAAGCCCCCTGGTGCTTTGGGAACTGGATCAGCATCCTGATCCGCCTGGGTGTGGCGCTGGTCGCGACCTTCTTTGTCTTTTCAGGTTACTGGCAGAAGGTGAAAGACCAGCCTGCCAGCATGCGCTTCTGGAATGCTCTTGCTTATGGAATTACCATGGATGTGATTGTCAGTTCCTGGCTGCCTGCACCTGTTTGTTGAGAAAAGGAAGCCACGTATTAAAACAAAAAAGAGAGAAGCCTGACTTCTCTCTTTTTACTTTTTACTCACTACTCTTCGTCTCGCTGGTCTTGCTTTCAGCCTTCTTTTCGGACTTGCTCTCTCGCTTCGTATCTCCCGAAGGCGACTTATGATCGGTGGCGTAGAACCCCGACCCCTTGAAGATGATCCGCGTGGGAGTGATCACTTTCTTTAATGACTTTTTGCGGCATTCCGGGCAGGTCTTCAAAGGCGCGTCCTGAAAAGACTGGTGACGCTCGAATTGCACACCACAAGATTCACAGCGATAGGTATAAACAGGCATACTTGCTTTCTCCTTACTATTCAACCAGCAGCGCATTATAGCGCGCATGTAGTGCTAAGGCAAGGGAAAGCTCATAAGAAGTCTGTTAACGGATGCCGCTGTCGTAGTTCACAGTCAGCTGGGTATAGCGACCTGTCTCAACTACAAACGATTGATCTCCTGCGAAGGCAACTCCGTCCAGCGATTCGGGATGCAGCACGTACTCTCCGGGCACGAGCGGGACTCTGAAGTGGCCCTGCACGTCCGATTTGACTTGTGCGATCACGACTCCACTCGGGCTGATGACCGTTAAGGTAGCCTGGTACGGCTGGTCAGGGCATTCCTGTCCCTGCTGTACGACAGGACACACGGGTCCGATGCTGACTTGTCCTTCGATTCCACTTCCCCTCGGCGTGGGGTTGTAGATGGAGCTAGTTGCCAGCACCAGGATCAGTACACCAACGAAGAACTTCATGTTCATGGCGACTCTCCTTCTTCTCCTTTTATGTATCAACTCTCGGAGAGCCGAATTTGTTCCCGGAAGTTTTCAAAAACATGTCACCCTGAGGAAGCGCTTGCTGCAACCGACACCTGCCCCGGGTGCTGGTGCCGGGGAGAGTCTCTTTCACTGTGGTAGAGATGCTTCGCTGCGCGTGGCAACTTACGCCCGCTTCGCTCAGCATGACATATCGAAGAGACCTATGGCACGATTGTCAGAGCGAGGTTGATATCCCCCTGCCAGGGCAGGTGTTTGGCAAACGACGTCAGGTCGTCGGTCCCTTTGATGGGCTGGCGGTACAGGTAAAACAGATTTTTGTCGCTTTGCACGGTTTCCCTGCCCAGCCCCATGGCGGCAATGTAACCGGCATAATGGATGTAATGGAGTGAATCCTTGTCATATGTGCCGAAGGGATAGGAAAAACTCATAACGGGCAGGTCCAGTTGGTGCTGGAGCTTTTTGCGCGATCCAACAATCTCGTTCTCCTGCCGGCCCGGGTGTGTGGGAAGGTCTGTGTGACTGGTGCCGTGACTGCCGATCTCCCAGCCGGCCGCATGCAGTGCGCGGACCTGGTCTTTATCCATGTAATTGGAAAGCCACATGTAGTTGTAAATGATGTAGGCTGTCCCTGTGAAGCCGTATTTCTGCATGATCGGCAGCGCGGTGGTGTAGATCGTTTCACTGCCGTCATCGAAGGTCAGGAGGATCGGCCGGGGAGGTAATTCCGCCCCCTCGTTGATCGCCCGGGCAAGCAACTCCACAGAGATGGTTCTGTACCCCCATTGATACAAAAGATTCATCTGGCGCTCGAACGCGTCCGGTGAGACGTAGTAGATGCTGTCTCCCGTGGGGGAGATGCCAATATGATGATAGAGCAGGATCGGGATGGTGATCTCGCCAGGACCGCGCAGATAGGCGGTCAGTGTGGGGGTGAGGGTGGGAGTGGGTGTCTCGGATGGAGTAACGGTAAGTGTCTCAGTGGGGGAAGCGGTGGTGGAGGGGGTGATAGTTATCGTTGGCGAAGCTGTCCATGTGGCGGGAAGCTCCCAGGGTGTCGAGTATGCTGGCGTGGGCTGCGGGGCAGCTACAAATCGTAGCCCACTGCATGAAAGGAGCAGGATGGCGAATGTTGAAATCCAAATAAGAAGCAATCTCCTCCGAAGCATCATTGCTAATTTCCTATGAGATCGCTTCGCTCGGGCTCGCAACCCCGGCTGCTTTCGCCGGGGCAATGACGGACTTTTATAATGGATGGTTCAAATCCCAGAGGATTCGCAGTCCTTCGAGCGTGAGCCAGGGGGCGATGATCTGGATCACGTCTGTTTCCTGCGCGACGATGGCAGAAAGTCCCCCGGTGGCGATAACCTTCATTTCCGACCCCAGTTCCTTGCGGAAGCGGTCGACCATACCTTCCACCATGCTCACATAACCAAATAACAGACCCGATTGCATGGCATGCACGGTGTTCCGGCCGATGATCGAAGGTGGCCGCTGCAGGTCGATGCGCGGCAGTTTGGCGGCATGCCGAAAAAGCGCTTCTGTGGCGAGGTTGATGCCGGCTGTAATGGCGCCGCCCAGATATTCGCCATCTTTGGTCAGCGCGTTGAACGTTGTGGCCGTCCCAAAATCGATGATGCAGGCGGGTCCCCTGTACAGATACATCACTGCTACGGCATCGGCGATGCGATCGGCGCCAACAGCGCGCGGGTCCTCGTAGCGGACTTTGATGCCGGTCTTGATGCCTACATCCACAACGAAGGGATCGTTCTGGAGATACTCCTGGCAGGCTTGAATGACACGTCCCGTCAGCTGTGGGACCACAGAGGCAAGGCAGATGCCATTCAGATCCTTTTGCGTTTGGCCTACGTTCTGTAAAAGTCCCAGAAACTGCAATCCGTACTCATCCGGCATACGGGCATGATCGGTGGCAAGCCTCCAGTGTGCGAAGAGCGTGTTGCCATCGTACAGGCCCAGTGTGAGGTTGGTGTTACCGACATCGATTGTAAGGAGCATGATTTAAGTATACACGTAAACAAGTAGACAGGTAAGTATAAATGAGCACCGTTAACTACCTGTTTACCTACCTACCCCGACCGTAAATGGTAACGCTTGAACAGCCAGGCGCCGATGGCGAAATACAAAATGGATAAGATCGTCAGCATGCTCAGCTCATAGACCACTTCATCCAGCCCGGCGCCGAGGGTAAGCACCTTGTTCAAAGCGACAACGGCATGAGTCGGTGGCAGGATGTCATAGATTCCAAATTCATGTCCAGCCAAGGTGAACATGGTGACCTTTGGCATGGGAAAGATCACGCCCGAGAAGAACATCATGAGAGCCAATGGAAAATTGGCCACGACAAATGCCTGCGAAACCGTACGGGTGAAACTGGCGACGACCATGCCCATCCCGATCACGGACAGGCTGGCGATCGTGCCGACGAGGATGGCCACCCAGAGCGGTCCCAGGCTGCGAAAGCCGAGCAGCACAGCTACCCCAAATGCAAGAGCAATGGACAGGGCGCCGATCAGAGCCAATGCCAGCGTAATTCCTCCGAGAAGGTCGATAGATGTCATCGGGGTCAGTTGCAGGCGGCGCAAAGCTCCCATCTCGATCTCACGCGCCACGATCATGGAAGCCAGAAAGATCAGCAGGACTACGGAGAAGACCAGCGTGCCCGGCACGTACGTCTCGAACTCGCTGCGGGCTGCCGAGAGTCCCAGGGGTTCTTCGACATATCCGATGAGCGGTTGCTGGCCGGTCGCTTCCTGCACATAACGATCCAGGCCAGTCAGCGCCAGGTTGACTGCGACCATGTAGTAAGGATTCGATACATCCCCTCCAAAGGTGATGTTTGTCGTCACAGAACGGTCGCCACTTTTTAGTTTTTCAAGGGTTTGTGAGAAGTCTTCGGGAATGAGAATAAAGGCTGCCGCACCGCGATCTTTCAGGATGGAGTCGGCCTCAGAGCGGTCCCTGACCTGGATCACGTTCAGGAGCGGCTTGCCGTCCGCGTACGTGACCTCATCGACGATCGCCACGATGGACTCATCACCGGCATTGAAGGTTGTACCACTTGCCGACTCTATTCCAACATCCTGGTTGATCAGGATCACGTTATAAGTTGTGGAGCCGCCGGAGAACCAGATCCAGTACAGGATCACGAAGAAGGGTGTGAACGCCAGCGTCAATCCCAGCATCCAGGCATCGCGCGACATCTCGCGCAGGGTTTTACGAAATACAATGATGGCTCTCATTCGCGCAATCTCCTTCCTGTCAGTGAGATAAAGACGTCCTCCAGCGTGTTCGCCCGCAGACGTACTTCACCGGGATGTGCGTCGACCGAATGCAACGCGTC
>DASTJG010000171.1:0-7520 GCA_035716785.1 Anaerolineales bacterium | reverse complement strand
ATCGTCACCGTATGACTATTTGTGTCCGAATACATTGCACTGGTGTAGGTTTGCTGCCAGAGACCCGTCGAGTTGTAGGCATTGACCGGCACCGCTGCCCCGCCATCCACCGACACCAGGATGTTGCTGCGGTTCGCAGCTTTCTGGAAGTACAGGATGAACTTGGCAGGGGCCTGGAACTTCAAGCTTGCTGTCGCACCGGTCGCATTGGTGTAGTGCATCGTGTTGTTGAGCGGACCACTGCCGCTATAGGTCGACCAGCTGCCGGTATAGATCCAGCCCACATAGGCATCATCATAGGTTCCCGGATTTGCAGTACAAGATTGCGCGGCGGCTGAAGGGGAATTGGACAATGCACCCTGGTTCGGTTCCTCATCCTGCGCACGTACAGCAAAGTAATAGGTCTGTTCAGGCACCAGCCCGGAGACCGTCATGGTCTGGGCACTTCCCGCCACCAGCGGTGTGGGGATCCCGCTTGTGACTGGCGTGGCTGCATTCCAGGTTGTTTCATCTGTGATTGCCGAGCTGCTATAGCGCACCAGGTAACTGGAGGCTGTGCCCGTGGCCCCATCGTCACCGGGGGCTGTCCAGCTCAGGTCCACCGTGCCTCCGGTCGTCCCAGTCACTGCTGAAAGGTCAATGATCGCGGCAGGCGCAACCATGTCCAGTGGGCAGCGGTAGACCTTGACATCATCCACCCACCAGCCCCAACCATAGCCATCCGTATCATCCTCTACATCCCGATCCCGATCCAATCCCATGCGCCAACGGAAGGTAACTATTTTCCCCGCCAAAGTGCTCAGATTCACACGTGTATTGATATAGCCATGACTGGCACCTACAAATGCAGGGTGATCGGCGAGCGGATTGTTATAGCCTGTGGCTATCGTACCTTTATATTTATTGTCATTCAAACCTATGAGGTAATCTGCATCTATCCAGTTGGATTGGCCAGCGATACGGTACTCTAAGACACCGCCATCATAATAAGTAGATCCAATAGTATCGAATTCATAGGCATGTGAAAAATGTAGATAGGCATTATTCGGAATTGTGACCGGTGTCAGTTGTGCAATTGCATCTGTCACTTCAACCGGGAGATCGTTGGCATACAAGGAGTGAGCACCGGAGTGTGCATATGGGCCATAAATCGAATCAAGTTGCCAGCGTTGGTGAGCTCCATTGCTGAAGGTCCAATTTCCAGTTCCAGATTCCAAACTGTCTGAGAAAACCGTTGCGACAGGGTCACCTGCGTCACAGTAAGGAACATCTGTATTGAAGCTAGGCTCGGGTTGAGTATTCATTTCGACAGCATCGATTGCATCCTTGACTTCCACACAATCATCACCAGTAATCCCGTTCTCCCCGATCAGGTTCGAGCAGGCTTGCTGGAGGGCATAATATAAATCGGAGTAATCGGCACCTGAAGTGAGCATATTGGTGTTGACTTCATAATAGATCGCCGCACTCTTCTCCCAGCCGATGCCTGTTACGCCACTCGAAGCATCACCTTCCACCATCAGATAGACTGCTTTGTTATTGATGCCGCTGTTGTAGTGTACGCCGCCGTTATCACCTGTGCCCGTGTAATAAAAGCCGTGGGACATCCTGTCCGGATCGCCATAGGCAGGTGGGTTGCTCATGCTGCGGAAAGGACCGTCGTATACACCGACGACATCTTCACCGATCAGCCACTCATAACCGGCATCACTACCCTGGCCGTTGGATTGGTCGTAGTACTCCGCCCAGAGATCCGAGAAGGATTCGTTGATTGCGCCGGATTGGTAATAATAGAACAAATTAGACGCATATTGTGTCACGCCGTGTGTCAATTCATGAGTAACGATATCATCTGCCCGTGCATACGTCTCACTGCTCCCATAAACCATTTGTGCACCTGACCAATAGGCATTGTCATAAGGGCATGCTTCCCTGATGTCGTCATCACAATAATCTACAGTGGAGATGATATCCATGTTGTTGTCATCGATCCCAAGGCGGCCGTGCTCATCGTAATAGAAGTTATATGTGCCAATCGCGTAAGCCTGGGCATAATCCGCATCCAGATCATCTCCATTCGAACAAAGAGGCATGCTTTGGTCACACACAAATTCACCGGGCAACCCAGTCGTCCGGCTATTATTGCCTGTGTATGTTTCTATTACCACACTGCCCGCTTGTAAACCTGCGGAAGCCTTTGGAACATGGTTCCTGGTAGAAATCGCAGAGGAGGTAGTACCGCTGCCAGCAGTTCCCGTTTCGCCCCAGGCTGTATCGATCTGATTAAAGTGCAGGCTGACACTACCCCTCTCCGCATTCACCAGCACCAACTCACGTACGGGCATGCCTTCTTCTTTCGGCGTTACTTCCATGCGCCAGACCAACTCCACCGGGCGGGTGCTCGGCTGCAAAAGACTTTCGTCAAAGATCCATAGCTCCGGTGTCGAAGCGACAAAATCTTCGGGACCCTTCTGGTACCATCTTGCCGCGCCTTCCAGGGCCGCCTGCTGCGCTTGTCCGGGATCCACTGTCGGCTGAGTCGAGAGCGAGAGGTCCGGTGAAATTTCACCGTTCATGGAATACAGATCCCCGTTCCCATTTGTATTGACGATCAACTCGCCGCCCATCACCGGAACGCCCTCATAATTCTGCTGGTAACGGAACATCCTGCGTCCATTCGCGGAAAGATTGGTTTTCAATCCCGTCAGATCGCGGGCAGGGTCCTTCAACCCAAATTCAGGACCGAAGCGCTTGGCCAGTGCCATACCGGGATCGGCCGGCCTAGCTGAGGGAGAGATACCCAACGCTTTTGTGGCGGGTACCATGCGTCCGTTTTCCGGACCGATGAAACTGACTTTGCCCGTCTGGGCGTTGACCTGACGCTCAATGCCATCCCCCTCCTGTGCAGAGACAACAGGCAAGGAAAAGCCAGAGAACATCATTGATAAAATGACAATGACTGAGAAGGTTTGCAGAAGTCTGCGATGTGTGGACATGTGTATTCTCCCTGAACTATGTTGTTCCCCCTACAAACCTTTCCGGGGGTGACTCTTTTGTTAGAGTATCAGAACTACATTTGCGAGTCAATTGTTAAAAGGTTACACTTTTGTAATAGGACATAAACTGTAGATAATCGCCGAATGCTTATCTCATTCTTACATGACATGTTGATATGCAAATTTTTTGGACATTCGTATTAACCACGGGTGACAAAGCAACATCATGCGGACTATCGTTTACCAGCGTGGAATAAAACCATTTAGAGAGATGGTTTTCTTTCCATCAACCTCTTCCGCAAATGGGCTGAATAGTCAGGTATACAAGTAAAACTGACACCACGAGCCGTCATCACCCAAGTCGGACTCAACTTTGAAGCGATGCCTTGTTTGTGATCTTTGCCTGGCTTGCACGTTACAAAAAGCGTTTGACAAAGATGGTCAGATCGTCGCCCTCGGTATAGAAGTCCTTGATGGTCGCTTCCATTGTATATCCCATACCGATGTAGAACTTTCGGGTGGGCTCGTAAAGAGGCGTTCCCGATGTTTCGGCAATGAGCATGCGCCCGCCTGACTTGCATACGGACTCCTCACTGGCGGTCAACAACCCGCGTCCTACTCCATTACGATGGGCTTTTGGGTCAACCGCGATCCAGTACAGATCGAACACGCCGCTGGTCAGGTCGCGCGGACCATAACAGGCAAAACCCAGGACCTGGTCATCATCCCGGTCCACGATGAAGTTATAGCCGCAGCCTTCCGGGCCCAGGCTCAGATATTCCCCCCAGATTTCGCCCACACACTCGACTTCCTCCTGGCTGAAGAAGCCTGTTCTGGCTGCGATGTCTTTGATCTGTGGACCGTCTACGTCTGTTGCTGTGAGGATCATGAATGCCATCCTTTATGGTCTACCATGAGATCGAGAGCGTTGTTTGAATGCATAATCTGAAAGTTGCCTTCCTTGTAGTTGAATTCACTGGCGTCACGCGCGCAGATTTGGACTGGTTCCATGACCACGATTGTCACCACATTTCCGATTTTTAGCAAGTGCTCAAGCCCACGAAGTTAAGCTATGGAAAATCCACAAACATGCTTCATGAATCACTAGGAACAAGGAGGTATATAGCATAAAAAGATATTATACAAAGTTGCTGATGCCGGTAATTCGGAGTCAACGAGTAAATTCACCCTTAAGCTATTACATTCGTCATACTTGTGCGGCTATCTTCATTTTGCTACACTACTTTCATAACAAATAAGACCATCTATCCCTATATTGTGTAATTTATCACAATATGGATGAATTCATTTCAGCAGCCAAGGAGGTATGCATTATGGAGGGCACCGTTCAGCAGATGGTTCGGGGACGGGGGATCACACGTCGAGAGTTTCTGAAGTTTTGTTCGATGATGACAGGTGTTCTGGCGTTGCCGCGCTCATATGCAACAAGGATCGAAAGCGCATTGGCAGCGCCAGCTCGTTTACCCGTCGTCTGGCTCGAGTTCCAGGATTGCGCCGGCAATTCGGAAGCGCTCCTGAGAGCCTCACGGCCAACGGTTTCCGAGCTTGTGTTGGATGTGCTGTCTGTGGACTATCACGAGACGATCATGGCCGCGGCAGGGAAGCAATCGGAAGAAGCGCGCGATGCAGCCATTGAAGCGGGCGGGTATTTGCTGGTCGTGGAAGGCTCCATCCCCACCGCGGATGACGGTGTCTATTGCACGATCGGCGGCCGCACCGCCATGGACATCCTGCAAAGCGCCGCCGCCAACGCGGTCGCGATTGTGGCAGCCGGGGCGTGCGCCGCGTTTGGAGGTCTGCCTGCCGCGAACCCTAATCCCACAGGCGCCAAATCCGTAATGGATCTCGTCAAAGACAAGCCGGTGTTGAACCTCCCGGGTTGCCCGCTCAACCCGGTCAACCTGACGGCCGTGGTCGTTCACTTCCTGACCTTTGGCGAGCTTCCCGCCATGGACGATCTGCATCGCCCCCTGTTTGCCTACGGCGCCCGCATCCACGACAACTGTCCACGCCGAGGACATTTCGATGCGGGCGAGTTCGTGGTAGCCTGGGGAGACGAAGGTCATCGCCAGGGTTGGTGCCTGTACAAGATGGGCTGCAAAGGACCAGTCACCTTCCATAACTGCCCGGCAGTGGAATACAACGATGGGACCAGCTGGCCGATCAAAGCGGGTCACGGTTGTATTGCCTGTTCCGAACCCGCCTTCTGGGACCTGGGACTCTACAACCAGGCTGACCTCCAGCAGTTTGCACCACCCAGCACCTATGCACCGGTTCAACAGACAACCCAGAAGATAGACCCCCTGACAGCGGGCACGATCGGCACGCTGGTGGGCGTTGGACTCGGAGCAGCCGGAGTGGCCGCGTACAAGGCGCTTTCCAAACCTGATGAAGAGCCGGCTCAGCCTGCTGCAAAAGCCGGGGACGATTAGGAGCGTCATATGACCATCAGCCGCAGAGATTTTCTGAAAGTCGCAGGGCTGGCTGCTGGCTGTGCACTTGCATTTCCTGGAACTGCGGAAGCAGGTGCACCGACAACCGACCCGAATGAGCACATTGCGATGCTCTATGACGCAACCATTTGTGTGGGCTGTAATGCCTGCACGAATGCCTGCCGTCAATGGAATGGTACCGAGCCTGAAACGGATGCGCGCCTGGTATACGACGCGCCCCGGGAACTTTCGGCGGATACCTATACCCTGATCCAGCTTTATCAGGAAGGCGAAGAATTCTCCTTTGTAAAACGTCAGTGCATGCACTGTGTGGACCCGGCCTGTGTCAGCGGCTGCCCGGTCCACGCGCTGCAAAAGACAGCCGATGGACCGGTCACCTACGACCCTGAGCGCTGTATTGGCTGCCGCTATTGTCAGAACGCCTGTCCGTTCCACGTGCCGCGCTTCGAGTGGGATGTGAATCGCTTCCCGGTGATCACCAAGTGTCATTTTTGCTACGAGAGTCGCATCCAAAAGGGGATCGGCGGCCCGGCGTGCGCCGATCGCTGTCCCACGGGCGCACTGGTCTGGGGCAAACGCGGTGACCTGCTCGCCGAGGCGCGCAAACGCATCAGCGAGAATCCGGCCCGGTATGTGGATCACATTTATGGGGAGGATGACGCGGGTGGCACATCTGTGCTTTATCTTTCCGCAGTCCCATTCGAAAAACTGGGACTCGAAGACCTGGGCACGCGTCCCATCCCGGAGATCAGTGAAGGGACAGCCAACCTGGTGTTGCCTGGCATCCTGGTCGGCGCGCCGCTTCTCCTGGGCCTGATACGCCTGACCGCCAAGCGCGGCGGATGGGAGGACACATGGCCGCTGTAGCTCAACCCCGTGAATTGGCTCGCCCTGGTGAACGCACCCCCTGGGCCTTTTGGCTGCTGCTCCTTCTGACACTTCTGGGTATTGGACTGGTGATCTATCGTCTGGTTGCCGGGCTGGGAATCACCACCAATCTGAACGACCATTACCCGTGGGGATTGTGGATCACGATCGACATGTTCCTGATCCCGGTGGCCGGTGCGGCGTTCACGATCTCTCTGATCTCCTATTTCCTTGGACGCGAAGATTATCACTCTGTGATACGACCGGCTGTGCTGGCTGGCTTGATGGGTTATGGCGTTGTGGGCATTTTGCTGTTCCTGGATATCGGTCGCTGGCATCAGTTCTATAACATCTTCGTTCCAGGTTACATCAACCTGCATTCGTTCCTCGAAGAGATCAGCCTGTGCGTCACGCTGTATAGCGGCATCCTCGTTCTGGAAGTTGCGCCGATCTTCCTGGAGAAGTGGGGCTACACCAAACCCATCAAGTGGATCGACCGCGGCATCTACCTCATCGCCGGCGCAGGGATCGTGCTTTCCATGCTGCACCAATCTTCGCTGGGTTCCATGTTCCTGTTGATGCCGCACAAGCTTCATCCCTTGTGGTGGACCCCCGCGCTGCCGTTGTTGTTCTACTTGCAGGCCGTGTATACGGGTCTCGGCATGGCCGCGATCGCGATCCGGATCATCTGGAATGCGTTGAAGCTACCCATCAATCGAACCTTCTTCCGCCGCCTGGGTCAGGCGATGAGCATCAACCTGATGTTGTACCTGGCCGTGAAGGTCGGTGACTGGATGGGTTCGGGGGATGTTCCCCTCCTCCTCAAACCCGATATCTTCGGTTTGATCGCCTGGCTGCAACTCCTGATCGGGATCCTGCTGCCATTGGCCATCCTGCTGTCCAAGCTGGTTGGGCATACCTCCGGTCCGTTCTGGGCGGGCGTGTTTGCCCTGATCGGCACATTCATCGACCGCCTGGTGATCTCGTGGATTGGAATTGCCGAACCTTCGCATGTGACCTACTTTCCATCCTGGATCGAGATCATGATCACGGTTGGGATGATCGCAGGTGCAATTTTGCTCTATGGAGTGGTCGCGCGCTACTTCAAATTATTCCCCGACCCTCAGCAGGCTCATTAAGAAATACTCTCGTCAAGGAGACTCACTATGACAAGAATCGCAAT
>DASTJG010000170.1:0-16563 GCA_035716785.1 Anaerolineales bacterium | reverse complement strand
TCCACATGCGCTATGTTGATCGTGATGCCGCGCGCTTTTTCTTCCGGCGCATTGTCGATCTGATCGTACGCCTTGAACTCCGCCTTGCCCAGCATCTGCGAAACTTTCGTGATCGCCGCTGTCAGCGTCGTCTTGCCATGGTCGATGTGTCCCATCGTCCCCACGTTCAAGTGCGGCTTGCTCCTGTCAAATTTCTGCTTCGCCATGTCTCTTTCTCCTTTTCAGACACAGAACTTTTCAGCAACTGAGCCCACAACGGGATTCGGACCCGTGACCTCACCCTTACCAAGGGTGTGCTCTACCAACTGAGCTATGTGGGCACTGCAACGTGCTGTCCCAGTATGTTCTGGGATAGTGGGCGGTGAAGGATTTGAACCTCCGAAGTCATTTGACAACTGATTTACAGTCAGTCCCCTTTGGCCACTTGGGTAACCGCCCGAGGTAAGTTTTTATGCGTTGACAACGTTCAAAGGATCAACGCCTCCTGCCTTGCCAAGCCGACGACGAGAATCGAACTCGTAACCGCCCGCTTACAAGGCGGGTGCTCTGCCGATTGAGCTACGTCGGCACCCCGCCATGCGGGACCTGCGATACATTCCACGCGATTAAGCAGGGCGATTATACCAAAGCCATACTTAAAGGGGAAGTCGGCAGACAATTAAATTGCTCCCGCGCAAAGGGAGCAGCGGGGGACAGTTTAGCAGGATTCAGCCTGTGCGTCAAGAATAATTGCAATTTGAATCAAACACTTGACATAAACGACAGTTAAATGTATATTTAGAACACATGTTCTAATCACCCCGTACAAAAACCACGAGGTCTTCGACAGGCAAATCAGGTGACCCATGACTGAAATCAATCGCTACGCCCTCATGATGGAAGCGCTGAATGAAATCAAGCAAGAGATCGATTCAACGCGCCAGACCCAGCCGACACCTGCGCCTGCTACGCCGATGTTGGACGAGGTCCTGGCTGGATACGCGCCCATGCCCCACTCGGCATTATTCCTGGGCGTGGCATCTGATGACCTCCCGGTTCTGTTGAATCTGCACGATCCCGTTCCGGGGCCGATCCTCGTCATAGCCGATCCGGGCGCGGGGAAAACGCGCTTGCTCCAGACCATCGCACTAGCCGCCGGGGCCATGCATCAGCCGGAGGATATACAGTTCGGCGCGCTGACCAACCATCCCGATGAATGGAGCGGAGTGGAAGGTGTCCCGAACAATGTCGGTGTCTTCCCGCTCTACAATCAGTCGTCTGAAGATTTCATTCTTTCGCTTGCTTCCTGGGCTCACGACAATAAAACCAGCCAGCAATCGGTATTGCTTTTGCTGGATGACCTGGAAGCTGCATCCAATATGGGTTTCGATGCACGCCAAAACCTGCGCTGGCTCTTGCTGCGTGGACCTGCCCGCCGGGTTTGGCCAATCGTTACTCTAAGCCCCAAGCGTATGGAAAACATCATGCCCTGGCTGGATGCATTTCACACTCGTATCTTCGGCCCAATAGAAGACCTGAAGCACGCGAAGAAACTGGACGCTGTCAGTGCGGAGCTAGATTCTCTCAACAGCGGTACCCACTTTACTTTACGAGAAGGAGAATCCTGGCTTCGATTTTGGATACCAAGCATAGATTATTAGATAAGGAGTTGAATATGCACACTGGAATGCTTTGGTTCGATAACTCGCAAACGGCACTCACTGTCAAAATTCAAAAAGCTGTGGATTACTATCACAAAAAGTACGGTCGCAATCCCGATTTGTGTCTTGTCCACCCCAGCATGCTGGACAAGAATGAACGTCAGCTTGAGATCAACAAAATGACTGTCCGCCCCTATCGGCCTGTTCTACCGGGCCACATTTGGATTGGCATAGAGGACAAAAACTAAGTCGAGTCCTGTCCCTTGCACCTCCCGCAGAACTGGCCTGCGGGAGGAATTTTTTTAACACAAGCCAGCCACAGAGATCACAGAGAGACTTAGAGACTTTTCTCAACAAACTCTGTGGCAAGGACCCATTTAGTTTGCTCTGTCTGCATCGCCGTTAACCAATCGCCACCACGAAGGCCACTGAATGACTCTGGCTATGACTGATGCTCACCGACCAGTTCGTTAGCCCCAGTCCCTTTGCTTTGCTCTCCGCCGCGCCATGTAGTGTCAGTGTGGGTGCATGTTGCTCATCCCCCAGAATTTCGATCTCTTTCCATGAAACATCGCCGATGCCCGTACCCAGAGCTTTGGCGACAGCTTCCTTTGCCGCAAAGCGACCTGCCAGGGATTCGGCGCGCTTCCCACAATATTCCAACTCGGCAGGCGTGAAGATCCGTTCGAGATAATGTTTTCCATGCCGCGCAACAACTTCCTCGATGCGGGCAATTTCGATCAAGTCAACACCAGTTGCCAACTTCATTTTATGGCCCTGCTACTGCAATCGCCAATTTATCCGTGTTGATATACTTTCGGGCGGCGTTCAGCACATCCCCGGCGGTCACTTCATTTACCAAATCAGCATAACGACGGTAATAATCCAATCCCAGGTTATGACGCTGAATGTTCAACAAAGCATTGGCAATTCCACCATTGGACTCCAATGAGAGGGGCAGGCGCCCGATGAAATTCGCTTTTGTATCGGCAAGTTCATCGGTCATCACGCCTTCCTGCACAAAGCGCTTTAGCTCATCCACGATCAACCCGGAAGCTTTCTTGACATTCCCCGGACTCACTCCGGCGCTGACCTCCCACGATCCCGGACCAAGACCCGCGTTCAGGCTTGAGTAGGCATAATAGGCAAGCCCAGATCTTTCGCGCACCACATCGCCAATGCGTCCCATCATCCCGAACTGGCCGAGGATGTTGTTGCCGATCGATGCAGGCATGAATTCGGGGTCGCGGCGCATGGGACCATTCGTGCCAATAACCAGATCCGATTGTGACTTGCCCGCGATGCGGTGGTGTTTGCTAACTGTCTTCTTCAGTGTCTTCACGGGAGGAAGATCTGGCGTTTCTCTCTGACCCTTGACCTGCCAGCCTCCCAACGCGCGTTTGACCTGTCTGACGGCGTCTTCCGGTTTCACCCCCCCGACGATCGCGATCACCATCCCGCGCGGACCGTAATACTCGCGATGGAACTTTACCAGATCAGTGCGCTTGATATTTTGGATCGTTTCCGGATATCCATCTTCGGGCCGGCTGTAGGGATGACCCTTGAAAAGGATCTGGTCAAAGACCATGGAGGCCATATCACTCGTGTCCTCCGCGCGGATGGCAAGGCCCGTCAACAACTGCGCGCGCAGCTTTTCCATTTCGGACCTCGGGAAAGTGGGAGTAATCAACGCTTCAGATAAAAGCTCAAATAACAGCGGGAGGTCTTCCGCCAGGGAGCGTCCGCTAAACCCGGATTTATGCACGCCAGTGTTGAATCCTAAACTCGCACCGACCGCTTCCAGCTCGTTATAGATTTCATCGAAGGTGCGCTTCTGTGTGCCGCGCATCAATGCCGTAGATGTATATTCTGCTAATCCCAACTTCTCATCAGGATCGAACAAAGCACCCGCATCGAAGTACCCGGCAACGACCACGGACGGGCTGTTGAAATTCGAGCGCGCTAGAACCGTGATCCCATTGGGCAGCACCTCGCGATAAATATCATCCGGACCCGGCAGTGAATTTAAGTTATCTACCATTATTTTTTCCATCCAGTGGAACGTACGTGCCGATGACGCGACTTTGCGGCTTGAAATATTCATTCGCCACGCGCTGGATATCTTTTGCCGTGACTGCCGAGAGCTTATCGAGATAGGTCTCGAACCAGTTGTAATTGGCGAACATCTCTGCATAACCCAGCCAGAAGGCTTGATTGGTGATGTTCTCGCTGCCATAGGCGAATAGGGCCCGCGCCTGTTTGATCGCGCGCGTGATTTCTTCCCTGGTCACCTTCTCATCTTTCACGCGCTGGATTTCCCGGTCCAGGGCGGCCAGGGCTTCTTCGGGCTCGCGTTTGGGATGGACGGTCATGGTGATCGCGTACATGAACGGATCGATCGTTGCCTGCGCGCCGCCATGTATACTGATCGCATATTCCTTATCCACCAGGGCACGATAGAGACGCGAGGTCTTGTTGGAAATCCCACCACTGAACATGTTGAGGTTGCTCGGGCCGGCCAGCAAACTGTCGAGCACGGTTAACGGAAAGAAATCGGGATGGGAAGCGGGCAGGTAACGGTAGCAGACCTGGACGTAGGTCGTCGCGCCAGGTCCTTCCACCGAGAGACGAACCTCCCCATTCTGAGGTGGTTCCGGGCGCGCCAATCGCGCAGGTTCAGTTCCACCGGGGATCGGCTCAAACAACTCACGGATGCGCGCCAGCATGGACTCTGTATCAAAATCACCGGCAACTGCCATGACCGCGTTGTTGGGAACGTAGAACGTATGATAGTGATTATAGAGATCATCGCGCGTCATCGTATGCAGGTCGGCCATATCGCCAATGACTTCGTGATGATAGGGATGGATGCGAAAAGCAGTCTGCTGGACAGCTTCCCCAAGCAGGAAGAGCGGCTCATTCTCGTTGCCCTCGCGCTCAGAGATGATCACCGTTCGCTCGGAGGCGACCTCCTCAGGATCGAAGCGACTGTTGGACATCCGGTCTGACTCCAGGCGCAGCGCGAGGTCGATCTTATCGGCCGGCATGGTCTCAAAGTAGGCCGTCCAATCCATGTAGGTAAAGGCATTCCACGTGCCGCCCTCGCGTGAGATGGCTTTATCGAGCATATTGGCAGGGAATTGCTCCGTGCCCTTGAATTGCATATGCTCCACCCAATGGGAGACACCGGTATGCCCGGGCACTTCGTCGCGCGAGCCAACCCGATACCAGAGCCAGGACGAGATGATCGGCGCGGTATGAATTTCTTTGAGGAGAAGTTTGAGTCCGTTGGAAAGTGTGATCTGGGTTAGAGTATCCTTCATGGCGTCAAAATCCCTGGTGATAGAGGATTCGCCACGTTCGAACAGACTTGCACCCCGTTGACTGACACGTCGGGCTTAATGAGACAATACCAGGGTTCGACGACTTTCTGCAAACCAACAAACGGTTCATGGAGTTCGGTTTGATCCAAAGGAATATCCACAGGCACATCCAGCACAGCAAGCACTTTCTGGTCAACAGGGACAACCAGATTCTCGATATTGATTGGTAATAATGTGTCCTTGGGAAGGACGATCGTTGCGCGGGCGTTAACGATGTTCAAGCCGCCGGTCTCCACCGTGACCAGTGCGCCGCGGATGGTCACCGCCTCACTCAACGTAACATTGGTGGGGCCGCTGACGTTCAGACTAAACTGCACGGGAATTTCTTTCTCGACATGAATGGACGTGCGGATATTCGCCTCGTCCATTTTGACGAAGTTCGTATACAACCCGCCGAGCAACTCGGAGGCGATGTCCGTCGCCATCCCCGGTACCAATGAAGGTTGTTCCATTGTCTGAGCCACGAGCGGAACCTGTTTCAATCTCTGAAACGCGAGCAAAAGGACTATCAATAATACGACATTGACCGTAAAAGACATCACACTTGCGATGGTCCAGAATACTGGCAGGAATTGAAAGCGCCGAGGCTCCCTGGGCTTCACTTCAGCCTCGGGAGCAACAGAATCTGCCGAAGCAGGTTTGGCAGGTGCTGCACCAGATTTTCGTCTAAAGAGGCGCGAGGTTTTGGGTTTGGGTGCCGGCTCAGAGGAGACAGGAGCAGGAACCGGCGGCGTCGGATTGGCAGAGTCGGCAGCCTGTTTTTGCACAGGCGCGCCTGTCGCACGCGGCAGCCTGGAACGGATCGCATCATCCACGTTTGCCGAGGTCAATCTTTTCATTTTGCTATGTTCGTTTTGGTCAGAAGCAGGTGTAGTCATACAACCTCCTCAATGCCAGTAAATGGCTTTATCGCCCAAATACCTCAATTGATTCACCGCAATTCAACAAACTACCTCGCAATCTTAACATAGATATGGGGTTTCGAGCCTCACGATTTTATCAGCCAGCCTGGAATTCGCGGAATGAACTGAGGATGAGTGTTACATGAAGGCTGGATACCCTGTCTTGTCTATGAATTTCTTTTTGATATAATCAGCCCGTTCTTATCAATTTTGGAGTGGACTGTGGAGGTGTTGTGACCAGTCAATATTTCGTCGCCGTGATCGGCGCGGGACCCGCGGGGTTATTTGGTGCCCGTGAACTTGCCAACAAGGGCGCCCGGGTGGTTATGTTTAATCGTGATGTCAAACCAGGCGGGCTTGCAGAATATGGAATTTATCCTAACAAACATACAATGAAGAACGGCTTACGCAAGCAGTTTCGTCAGGTGCTCGATGTGCCCAACCTCGATTACTACGGAAATATTACGGTCGGCGCGCAGGGTGACCTGAGCCTCAATGATTTGCGTGCGCTGGGTTTCCAGGCCATCCTTGTCACCGTGGGAGCCCAGGGTACCAAATGGCTTGGCTTGCCAGGAGAGGATCTGCAGGGCGTGTATCATGCCAAAGACGTTGTCTATTTTTACAACCATCTGCCGCCTTTCAGTCAGAAGTCATTTCATTTTGGAAAACGTTGCGCCGTCATCGGCGCGGGCAATGTGATGCTCGACATCACCCACTTTCTGGCGCGTGAGAAAAAAGTGGAGGAGGTCATCGCAGTTGTGCGGCGCGGTCCGGCCGAGGTCAAGTTCGACAAGAAGGAAATGGAATACGTGATCGACAACCTGGATATTGCGGCCCTGGATGCCGAGATCCAGCGCGTTGCACCGATCATGCAGGCGGTCCATCAGGACCCGGAAGCGGCGCGCGCCACGATTTTGGAAGCCCTCCCGAAAGCGTTACCCAAAGTCTCCGAGACGCGTTTCCGCTTCGAATTCCTGGCCTCCCCCGTCCAAATGATCGGGGATGAGAACGGCAAGTTGAAACAGGTTGAGCTTGAAGACAATATCCTTGTGGAAGCCAGTGGCGATACGAAGGCCCGAGGCACCGGGAACAAGCGCCTGCTGGATGTGGAAACGGTGGTCTTCGCCATCGGCGATAAAGTGGACGATTCCTTCGGCTTGCCCGTGGAATGGAACGAGTTCGTCAAGAACCCCAACCCGCGCTTCCCCATCGAAGGCATCTCCTACGAATCGCCAATGGAGGATGTATTCGTCGGCGGCTGGTCCCGTCAGGCAAGCACAGGACTCGTCGGTTACGCGCGCAAGGACGGTACCAATGCGTCAAAAGCTGTCTGGGGATATCTGCAAACCAAACAACCCACTGAGCCGAATCTGAAAGCTCTTGCCGAGAAGATCAAGAGCCTGAACAAGCCGGTCGTGACTGAAGATGACATTCGGAAGCTGGAAGCCGCTGAGCATGCCGAGGCGCAGAAGCGCGGCGTCGAGGAGTTCAAGTTCGATGCCAACGAAGAGATGTTGCAGGCAATGGGCTTGACCGTCGCGGCATCGGTTCCGGAGTAATCACAGTCTCCTAATCCATTAATTGTAATAACTACCCCTCCTCACGAATGAGGAGGGGTAAAATTTTGTCATGAAACTTTCCCGGCTTGGATTCCGTTAATTTATAAAAGCTTTCCCATCGCAGTTCAAGGAGTGCGGGTCAACATGAAAAGTCTTTTCAAAGCAAGCATTCTCCTGGGAGTAGTTATGGTGTCGTTCCTGGGCTGCAGTTCATCTTCCCCTGCCAACCCCTCACCCACTCCTTCTCCAAGTCAAATTCCTACAGCCGGATTGAC
Source organism: Anaerolineales bacterium (assembly GCA_035716785.1). Classification (GTDB taxonomy): domain Bacteria; phylum Chloroflexota; class Anaerolineae; order Anaerolineales; family Villigracilaceae; genus Defluviilinea. Next base: position 8,804 of record DASTJG010000170.1, on the reverse strand, counting down.
CGTCCTCCCCGGTCAGACACCAACTGCCACCATTGAGCCTACGCCAACAGAAGGCTATATTCCCCCAGTCCGCCCGACCTCGATCCCAACCCTTGACCCGGCTCTCGTGCCCGGGCTGTTGAGTAAAGCCTTCTCGGTTAAGGCCCTGGAGAGTTTAAATAGACACAGCCTGCAGGTTATCACTGGCTGGCAGTATGGTTTTGGAGGAGGTTTTTGGCAGACTTCTTGCGTGGGATATAGCTGGCTGGACACAAATCATTTGCTTCTTTACCCGGCGACAGGCCAGGTAGACCTACCGGAAGGATGGTCGCCTACGAAATTCAATGTGGCCCGTCAACCGCTCGTTATCAACCTGGAAACCGGCCATGTCTGGTTGCTGCCTGTAAAGGCCCCAACCTCACCAGAAACCTGCAACACCGTGGAGTGGTCATCAGAACTTGGGATCCTTATTCTTCCCGAAGATCACGACGGTAGTTCGACCATTTCCACCTATACCTTTGATGGGCGCAAACTGGCGAGTTACACAGGTAGTCTTCTGGATGTTTCACCCAGCGGCACAAAAATCCTTTTGGCGGACAGCACAGTCATTGATTTACGAACCAACAAGAGAATTAGCCTGGCATGGCCGGAAATTTACTCGGAAGGCATGTCTTTCGACTCATATTGGACTTCGGATGAAACGCGCATCTTTCGGTGCTGTTATTATTATGCAAACCTCAGGACGGGAATAAGCTATCATTCTCAAAGATCTGACTTTCAAGATACAAATGACAGCCAGCGGGAGCCTTGGGGGCTGGTCTACCCAGGTGGCTGGATCCAAAATGATACCTACTTCCTGCCGGAGTGGAATTGGTTAGATTATGGGGATATAAGACATCTTCCAATGCTCGACCCTGCCAAAAAGGTGGCTGTAGATGCGCGCCAGAAGGCAGGCATTCCGGAAGACTGGTCATGCACAGACATGGATACCTCGCCTGATGGAAAGCATGTATGGATGACCGGTTTTGGCGACAGTTATCTAGTTGACCTGATTACCTTCGAAGCTCAATACTATCCACGCAAAAGGTACTCAAGTGTCCATTGGTCACCGAACGGCAAGTTTGCGTGGCTGTACAACAACGATGAGTCCGACGAGACGGATCCGTATTCCATTCTTTCCGTGGTCGACAAAAAACTAAGGCCACTTACGGTTGCCCCTGCATCGGAATATATTCACTGGTGGCATGCGAGCGATGACGTACTCATCTATCCTTCTAAAGACGATAACGCTCTATTGCTCTTAGACACCTCAACCATGTCGTTTCGAGAGCTGCCATTCAAGGTAGAGGGAGGTGGCTATGATAGTCTTGTCTGGAGCCCAAATGGAGAAAGGATCGCATTCACGGCTGAAGATGGCAGTATCTGGCTGGTGGATTATCCAAAGCTGGATAACCTGGAACAGCTCACACCGCCCATGTCCAATGTAAGTGAGTTGAATTGGTCGCCAGATGGGAACTCCATTGCTTTCATCAGCAGCTCAGATATTTATATTGTTGATACAATGAAGTAAGTGAACGATCTATGAAACGCGATCTCTATTTCAGCAAGCCACTCATGAACGCGGCCGGGTCGCTGGGCTTCGCGCCCGACACGCGTACAGAGATCGCGTGGGAGACCTTCGGCGCGTTCGTGACGAATCCGCTCTCGCTACGACCGCGCCAGCCGGCCGCGAAACCGGAGGTGATCGAGTACCCGGGCGGATTCCTACTGCATAGCGGCTTGCCGAATCCCGGGTTCAACGCGGCCGTCAAGAAATATGCATCCCGCTGGGATAAATCGGACCTGCCGGTCATCGTCCACCTCATGGCAGACCGCCCTGAACAAACGCAGTACATGGTGCAGGCACTGGAGATGCAGGAGAACGTGATGGCAGCTGAGCTTGGTTTTGCACCTCTGCTTGCAAACGATATCATCCTGCTAACACTGGAAATGTGTATCGGAGAACTGCCATTGATCTTTTCCCTGCCGGTCGAGCAGGTGCTGTCGCTGGGACCGCGTTTGATGCAGGAAGGCGCGCAGGCGATCAGCATCTCCGCCCCGCGCGGGGCACTGCCCCCTACCCCCCTCACCCCTGTCCCCTCTCCCGTAGGGAGAGGGGGACTCGTTACCGGCCGTCTCTACGGTCCTTCGCTTTTTCCGCGCGCGCTCGAAACGGTTTATTCAGCTGCAAAAATCGGGTTGCCGATCATCGGTGCAGGCGGCGTCTGGTCGAAGGAAAACGCCGAAGCAATGATGGCGGCCGGTGCGCTGGCTGTGCAGGTGGACGCGGCATTGTGGGGATTTAACTTTATTTCTTCAGCTCCAGCACCATGACGGGGATATGGCGGTGCGAGGCGCGCTCTTTATACTTTTCATATCCTTCGTAATACGAAACAGCCAATTGCCAGTATTTTTTATACTCATCGCCTTCCGTCTCACGGGCGATGTAGGTTCCCATCCTTTTGCTTGATTGTACCTGACATTCGGGATGCGCTTTCAAGTTATGGTACCAGGCGGGGTTATGCTTGCGTCCGAAGCTGGAGGCGATCAGGGCGATCTTATTGCCATCGAACAATCCGATCAGCGGCATGGTGCGCGGCTGCCCGGTCTTTGCACCAATCGTCGTGAGTTGAACGATCTCCCAGCCAAGAATTTCGGCGAGCGTGTACTTTCCCTTTGTCAGTTTCGAGACCGCTTGATCGACTCGATGAATCCAGGGAGCGAAAAATGCCGTGACCGGGCGCAGCATGAGGAAACGATGGATTATTTTTTGCAAGGCAGTAGGCCTGCGGATCATTTTTCCAGCCAGATCGTCACGGGGCCATCGTTGTGAATTTCCACCTGCATGTGCGCCCCGAATTGACCGGTCTGGGTCGGGACATCGTGTCCACGCAGCAGCTCGACGAATCGATCCACGAGCGGCTCGGCCACTTTGGGCAGCGCGGCATCGGTGAACGAAGGACGGCGGCCTTTGCGTGTATCGGCAAACAGCGTGAACTGCGAGACGACGATCGCCTCGCCTTTGACATCCAGGATCGAGAGATTCGTCTTACCCTGTTCATCCTCGAAGATACGCAGGTTGGCAACCTTCTCGGCAAGAAAGGCGACCTGTTCCTCCCCATCGCCGTGACCGATGCCAAGTAAAACGACAAGGCCTTTCCCGATTTGGGAAATGACCTTGTTTTCGACAGTTACACTTGCTTGCGATACGCGTTGGATCAGTGCTCTCATGGCAAAGTAAACCCGTAGACAAGTACGCAGGTGCCCAGGAAAATTGTTTACCTGCTACTTGTGTACTTCTTCGTCCTTACGGCAATTGAATCGCTTTTCTGACCTCTTGCATGGTTTTCTCGGCGATGACACTGGCGCGCCGTGCACCGTCGTCCAACACATCCTGCACGTAACCTGGTTTGGCAGCGAATTCCGCCCGTCTGGCACGCAGCGGCTCGAGATTGGCATTCATATTCCTGGCAAGCAGCTTTTTGCAGTCCACGCAGCCGATGCCGGCGCGCCGGCATTCGACGTTGACCATCTCGACATCTGCCGCGGGTGAAAAGATCTTGTGCATGGTGTAGACGTTGCAAATATCCGGGTTACCGGGATCGGTGCGCTTGATGCGCGCCGGGTCCGTGACCATTTCCCGGACGCGCGCGGTCGTCTCTTCGGGTGTGGAGGCGATCTCGATGTGATTGTTCAGGCTCTTGCTCATCTTTTCCACGCCATCGATGCCGAGCACTTTTTTGATCTCGGTGTGCTTGGCCTGCGGCTCGACCAGGGCTTTTGTGTTGTAGCGATAATTGAACGAACGGACAGCTTCGCGCGTAAATTCAAGATGCGGAGCCTGGTCGATGCCCACGGGCACAACATCCGCTTTATACAGCACGATATCCGCGGCCATCAGCACAGGATAACCAAGCAGGCCATAGTTCACGTTTTCGGGCTGCTGCCGGATCTTATCCTTGAAAGTCGGCAGGTCGGTCAACTTTCCCAGAGGAGTGACCATGGAGAGATAGGTGTGCAACTCCATCACCTGCGGCACATGCGACTGCACGAATACAATTGTTTCTTCGGGACGGATGCCTGCCGCCAGCCAATCGAGCACCATTTCCCTTGTATTCTGTTTCAGATCCTGAGTCGTCTCCACCGTTGTTAGTGCATGGACGTCCACAATACAGTAAACGCAGTCATAGTCATCCTGCAGCGCGACATAGTTCTGGATCGCACCCAGGTAGTTCCCCAGATGTTGGCGACCTGTCGGTCGCGCCCCTGAAAACACACGTCCTTTTTTTGCCATTGATTGTCCTCGTCGTTTTTACAAACCTCACAGATCTTTAAGACCTGTGAGGTCTATTGAATTACTCACCAACCATCTTTCGCACCAGCCCCAGCACCTCTCCCGGTTCTGCGTGGCGATGCGTGTTCAGCTTGGAATATAACAGTTGCCCATTCGCGGTCACTTCGAACTTGCCGCCATCCGATGGCACCAGCACAACAGACTCGATCACATGCTCGTAATTCTTGAGCAGTTCTTCCGCCAGGCTCACGGCCCGTCCGGTGTAATGTCAGACCGCGCAATAAACGATCTCGATCTTCAGCATTGTTACTCCTATGGAGTCTGTCTGGGACTGCCCGATGGGTGTGCTCCTGCGAGTGCAATGAGCTGTCCGACTCCAAAATTTGTTTGAGAAATTATATCATTGGCTTTGGGGGAACTCTTGTGGGATGCAGATAACATCTTACTTGCCGTTAGGTCTGGCTCTGTGATTCACAAAGCCCGCCACATCTTCATCTGCAGGGGAAGTGAAGACGACCTCCGGGCTGCCCACCTGGCGCAGGCGATTGCCGATGATGACCGCCATCCGGCCTGCCAGTTGCGCGGCTTCGGGCAGGTCGTGCGTCACGAAGATGGTGGTGGTGGCCGTCTCTTTCAGCAGCGCCCCCAGATCGTCGAGCAGACGGCTGCGGGTTGGCGGATCGAGCGCGGAGAATGGTTCATCCAGAAGAAGAAGCTGAGGCTCGAGGACCAGCGCTCGGGCCAGGCTGACGCGCTGCGCCTCACCACCGGATAGCTGTCCTGCCCGACGCTTCGCGAGATGCTCCACGCCGAGTCGCTCCAGCCAGAGCGGGACTTTGCGCCGGATCTCCTCTTTGGGGATCCCCCGAAATTTCAAACCGGAGGCGATATTCTCGAAGACCGAGGTATCGAACAGGAGCGGGTCCTGCATCACCAGCGCGATGCGGCGGCGATAGACCGTATCCGCCTCCGCCGAAGCCTGTTTGCCGCTAAACCGGATCTCGCCTCGCTCAGGCCTGAGCAGGCGCGCCAGTGTCAGCAGCAGGGTACTTTTTCCCGCGCCGTTCGGCCCCACGACTGCCAGCACTTCGCCATTTTCGATCGTCAGTTGCTCAAATTGCAGGGCGGGCTGTTCGCCGCGCTTCACCAGCAAATCGCGGATCTCGACCAGCGCTGTCATTTGTGCGCCCCCTGTTGCTGGATCCAGGTTAGCGCCCAATTGATGAGGAAGGTGATGGTCAATAGCAGGAGTCCCAGGGCAACCGCGATGTCAAAATTGCCCTTGCCGGTTTCGAGGACGATCGCGGTGGTCAGCACGCGTGTCTGGTAGCGGATGTTGCCGCCCACCATCATCGAGGCGCCCACTTCCGAGATGACCGAGCCAAAGCCCGCCATCAGCGCCGCCAATAGAGGCAGACGCGCTTCTTTCCACAGCATCCCGATCATCTGCGTACGGGATGCGCCCAACCCATAGAGTTGCAGCCGCAGCCGTGGGTCGAGGGATTGGAGCGCGGCCGCCGTCAAGCCGGTGACCACCGGGAAGGAGATCACCACCTGCGCGATGATGATAGCCGTGGGCGTGTAGATCAGACGCATATCTCCGAGCGGACCGGAACGCCACAGCATCATTGCCACAAACAAACCGACCACGACGGGCGGCAAGCCCATACCGGTGTTGACCATGCTCAGCAAAAACGAACGCCCCGGGAACCTCCCCAATGCCAGCAGCGTGCCAAAGGGAAGTCCGATGATCAAACTGAGCCCGGTCGCCAGGGCGGAGATTTGAAGAGAGAGGAGAGTAACCTGGAAAATCTCTGGCATAGCGGGTTATGTATATAGGTATCAAGTACACAGGTAAACAAGTCTGTAAGAGACCTGTTTACCTGCTACCTGTGTACCTGCGTACTTTATTCCAAACCCAGATCTGCATCCGTCTTATCTGCATCGGGGAAGAACAACGGCTGACCAAATTTGTCCGCGCCGAATTGACCAATGACTTCCTGTGTGGCAGGATCGGTCATGAACTTCGCAAACGCCAGCGCGCCTTCGTAATTCACTTTCGGCCACTTGGTCTGATTGACTGTAATGACATGATACACGTTCAACAGGCTGGTATCACCTTCCACAAGGATCTCGAGTTCGTAATTATCCTTGTTGGCAAGGTAAGTCGCGCGGTCGGTGAGAATATAAGCTTCCTTTTCCGAAGCGACGGTCATGGAAGCACCCATGCCCTGACCAGTTTCCGTGTACCAAGCTTGCCCGGCCGGGTCGAGTTCGGCGGATTTCCAAAGGGCGAGTTCCTTCTTGTGCGTGCCGGAGTCATCGCCACGAGTGATGAACGTGGAACCAGCCTCAGAGATGGCTTTGAATGCATCGACTGCCGAGGTCTTGCCTTTGATGCCAGCCGGGTCCGACGCGGGACCAACAATGATGAAGTCATTGTGCATGACGAGGAAACGGTCGGTGCCGTTGCCTGCTTCCATGAAGGAGACCTCAGAGGCAGGCGCGTGGACGAGCAGGACATCGGCGTTGCCCTCTTCGCCCATCTTCATCGCTTCACCGGACCCAACCGCGATGGTCTGCACAGTGTAGCCGGTCTTTTCCTGGAACATGGGGACGAGCACATCGAGCAGCCCCGAATCCTGTGTGGAGGTGGTGGTCGCCAGGATGATGTTCGGGTTGGTGGGAGGTTCCGGAGCGGCTACTTCAGTGGGGACGGGCGTGTCCTCAGCCGTCGCTGTAACGACAACGATCACAGGCGTTGGGATCTCTCGCGAGCAGGCAGCGAATACAAATGCCAAAGCAAGCAAAAGCACGCCACTCAGGATCAGACGTTGATGCAATTTCATAGATTCTCCTTGTTTTTATGCAGGTATAAGTACACCTGTTATTTTCGGCGTATGGAGAAAATTCTTTATTGGTTGGTACGACCGGATTGAGTTTCAGATTTCTTTGAAGCGCGGCGACTACCCAATAAAATTCGCGCGCCAGGCAAACCGCGGATCAATTGGAAAGGTTTTTGATACGTTCTTTCATAAGTGTGTGCCATTCATGATCCTGCTCCTCTACCAATAAGGTTGACTTGCCATTCAGCAGGACGGGGCGTACCCATTCACCGACATCCACGATTTCTTCAGGCGAAAGTTCGTCATAGTCCAGGGTGCAAACGCGTTCGATATGACCCTGCGCCATCACCTCAGCAATGGGATATTTCCCTTTCAGTTCCCGCAGACCGGGCAGCCATAAAAAGCGACCATCGTTCCCGGCGCGATGCAAACCGATCCCTGCCAGCGCGCCGATCACTCCCCCACCCGTTCCCATCAGACCTTCGCAGCGTATCTCGAATCGGGAAGCCAATTGCTGCGCTGCGAGCATGGTCAACACTTCGATCTTTGCGCGGCGTCCAAATGATCGAACTTCTTCGTTGATCCTCTCCCACTCCGCCAGGCACAGGCCAACATCCGAGCCAATGGCGCCTTCGCGCAAAAGGAATTCGCGCGAGGCCTCCCAGAGATCCTCTGCGTTCTTCGTCTCGACCGATAAACAGGCCGAACTGTTATGGGATGTGTACGAAATTTGCGGATGAACCAATAACTGGTGGCGCGTGATACCTTTGGGTACAGACAGTTTGTTTTCCGCAAGCCAGTTCGCAAGCTGGCGGGCACGGTGACCCGTGCCGCGCGTCTCCAGATTATCGGTGTCATCGATCCCAATCAGATAATGCATCTTTCACCTCGACATATTTTGTCCAGTTGTCTTTGGGGATGTACTTCGTGGCAAGTTTGACTGTGCCATGATTGGTAGGGTCCAGGATGGTGTTTTCGATCCATTTGCCTGGTTTGACGAGCATGCCCAGGTTAAAGGAAAGCAATTGCAGCAATGTTGTCTTCATTTTCTGCTTTCTCTACACCGGGATTCGCTCGCCGCTGTGGCGGGAGTTGTAGCCCGTCAGCGTGTTGAGTTCAGTGCGGAAGATTGCTGTCTGCAAATAATCGAGGATGGGCGTGAGCGTCTTTTCATTCTCGCGCGGCAGGACAAGGTCATAGCGTTCTTCGAACAAGGGAATGAAGTCGAGTCCGTGCTGATGTGCCGCGGCTTGCAAACCCAGAGCTGCATCTGCTTTACCCGTCTCAATCAGACTGGCCGCTTCGCTATGGGTTTTGACGACCTTGTCGTAACCGTTGATGTTTTCCGTTGAGATCTTAAGTTTGTGCAGTTCTGAATCAAACCAGAGCCGCGTCCCGGAGCCTTGGTTGCGATTCACAAAGCGGACCGCAGGCTGGACAAGATCAGCAACCTTCCTGATCCCTTTGGGGTTGCCGTTGGAAAGCATCAGCCCCTGTGTGCGATAGGCAAGGGTAAAAATTTCCACAGCGCGGTCGGGAAATAGATGGCGGATGAACGGAGTATTGTATTCGCCCGTTTCGTCCAGAAGATGCGAGCCCGAGATCTGGCATAGTCCCTGGCGAAGATTGACAAGTCCATCCAGGGA
>DASTJG010000169.1:0-18116 GCA_035716785.1 Anaerolineales bacterium | reverse complement strand
GAAGCGCGGGTGAAGATCGAGGCGAGTGGCGTCAATTTCATCGACATCTATCACCGCATCGGCCGTTACCAGGGCTCCCTGCCCCTCACGCTCGGGCAGGAAGCTGCCGGGACGGTTGAGGCAGTAGGCCCAAATGTGACGGATATAAAGCCGGGCGACCGCGTCGCTTATGCGAGCGTGCAGGGTGCCTATGCCGAATACGCAATCGCTCCAGCGTGGCGCCTTATCCCCATCCCAGCTGGCGTGGAGATAAAGCAAGCGGCTGCAGTGATGATCCAGGGCATGACGGCTCATTACCTGGCCCTCAGCACGTATCCGTTAAAACAAGGGGATACCGCGCTCGTGCACGCGGCGGGCGGCGGGACGGGACAGCTGCTCGTACAAATCGCCAAGCGACGCGGGGCGCGCGTGATCGGAACGGTATCGACGGAGGAAAAGGCGGCGCTTGCCCGCGAGGCGGGTGCGGATGAGGTCATCTTTTACACTCAAACAGACTTCGAAGCCGAAGTCAAGCGGCTAACAAACAACGTCGGCGTGGATGTCGTCTATGACTCGGTTGGCAAGGATACTTTTGACAAGAGCTTGAACTGTATCCGACGCCGGGGGTACATGGTTCTCTACGGTGCCTCCTCCGGTGCAGTGCCACCGCTGGATCCGCAAACACTCAACGCAAAAGGTTCCCTGTATCTGACCCGTCCCTTCCTGGGTCACTACACTGCTGATCGTGCAGAATTATTGCAAAGAGTGAACGATGTTTTTCACTGGATGGCAGCAGGCGAATTGAAAGTCAGAATTGATAAAACGTTTCCGCTGGCAGAAGCTGCCGAGGCACATCGTTATCTTGAGGGCAGGCAGTCCAAAGGAAAGATATTATTGATCCCATAACCGGATCGAAGAGAAATCGCCGCAAGAAGTTGAAGCCACTGGGTATCCGGTGGCTTCAACGATTCAAAGAATGGGCAAGGCAATTTTTCACTACGGAGTACACAGAGCGGACGGAGTTGTTTTTCTTTTTGTTTTCTCCGTGGACTCAATGTTCTCCCCCGGCACCGAACCATGATTTGCTAAGCAAATCAGGCGGTGTGTGGCGAAGTTGTTCCACAAGCCACACAATTGTTGTCTCAAAAATCTGTTACCATTGCACGGATTTGGAGGCAGGAATGGATTTACAACTCAAAGATAAATGTGCTTTTATCGCCGGTTCGTCGCGCGGACTCGGGTTTGCCACCGCTTTGACGCTGGCCCGTGAAGGCTGCAAGGTTGCCGTCAACAGCCGTGAGAAGAAGAACGCCAGAGCCGCGGCAAAGAGAATAGTCAAGGAATCCGGCACACAGGCTTACGGCTGCGCGGGAGACGTGAGCAAGGCTTCGAATGCAGAGAACCTCATCGAAGCAGCCGTGGAAGCGTTGGTCGGACTCGACATCCTGATCACGAACGCAGGCGGACCTCCTGCAGGTTCCTTCGAGATCTTCGATGAGAAGGCATGGCAAAAGGCAGTGGATCTATCCCTGATGAGCCATGTCCGCTTGATCCGGGCCGCGCTGCCCCATCTGCGCAAGTCTTCCACTCCGAGCGTGCTGACGATCACCTCCTACACCGTCAAGCAGCCACTCCCGAATTTGGTCCTTTCCAACAGCGTGCGAGCCGCGACGGTGGGTTTGACCAAGTCCCTGGCGCTGGAACTTGGGAAGGAGAATATCCGTTTTAACTCCATCATGCCGGGCTGGACCGCAACTGAGCGCGTGCAGGAATTGATGGCTTTCCGCGCCAAAAACAACAATACCACCCCCGAAGAGGAATTTGCCAAACAAACTGCCGAAATCCCGCTGGGGCGTATGGGCCGCCCCGAGGAATTCGCCAACGCGGCAGTCTTCCTCGTCTCGCCGGCTGCATCCTACATCCACGGTGTGGCACTGGCAGTGGATGGCGGCATTATCAAAGGAACCTTTTGAGCATCTTTCAAGTAGAATTCAACAATCCCGGAGAACCATGTCAAAATCAACCTGTCTGAATTGCGGCACGTCCGAACAGGATCGACCGCTCCTTACACTGAAATTTCAAGAGCAAGAGTTGTACATTTGCCCGCAATGTCTGCCGATCTTGATCCACAAGCCTTACCAGCTGGCGGAAAAACTGCCTGAATTCACGCCCCCTGAAAATCTCCCCTCTGACGATCACTAAACACACTGATGAATAAATTGTCTTTCCTTGCGCGTACGTCGCTGCTCATCTCATTCCTCTTCTTTTTAGATAAAATTCTCGCGCTTGGCCGCGCAAAACTCAGTTTGGACGTATTCGGACTGACCAGCCAATTCGACGCTTTCAACGCCGCCAATAACCTGCCCGATCTGCTCTTCGCCCTCATCTCGGGTGGCGCACTGGCAATGGCTTTTATTCCGGTCCTTTCGGAAACGCTGACACTGAAAGGTCGGGAGGCTCTCTGGGACGTCTTTTCGCGTGTTGCCAACATCGCTTTCATTGGCACAGCGATCATCTCGATTTTCGTGGCGATCTTTGCGGACCAAATCGTAAGAGCAGAAATTGGTATCACGCCCGGATTTACTCCCGAACTTCAGACTCTTGTCGCCGAACTTATGCGATTGAATTTGATCGCCACACTGATTTTCTCGATCAGTGGTCTGGTGATGGCAGGACTGCAAGCCAACCAGCATTTCCTCTTCCCTGCTTTAGCCCCAATCATGTACAACGTGGGGCAACTGTTTGGCATCATCTTCCTTGTGCCACGCTTCGGGGTACAGGGTCTGGTTTATGGCGCGTTGCTGGGCGCGATCCTGCACCTGCTTATTCAAGTCCCTGGATTGGTGAAATACAAATTCCGCTGGACGCCGGCCGTATCCATCAATAATCCTGAAGTGATCGAGGCGTTCAAACTGGTCGGACCACGCCTGCTGACTATGTTCATGATCCAGCTTATGTTCATCGCACGCGATAATCTGGCATCCCGTCTGGGCCAGGAAGGATCAGTCACCGCGTTGACCTATGGCTGGATGATCATGCAGGTGCCTGAGACCATCCTCGGGACGGCCATCGCAACCGCGCTTTTGCCGACTCTCTCCGAGCACGCCGCGCGCGGAAGCTGGGATGGATTCCGCCAAACCGTTGAGAAAGCCATCCGCGTGCTGATCGCGCTAACCCTGCCCATCGCAGCCGTCATGGCTGCCGGAATCCACCCCTTGCTGCGCTTTGTCTTTGGCGGATTGAATGAAACGGAAGCATTCCTGCTTACCTGGACAACGAGAATGTACCTCATTGCCCTTTGCGGATATAGCATCCATGAGGTGGCAGTCCGTGCATTTTATGCCCGCAAGGAAGCGTGGTATCCGCTAAAAGCAGTTGCAATTCGTCTGGTGATCTATCTTGCCATTGGTATCAGCGTTTTGGCCTTTTTCCGTAATGTTGGTGCGCCGGGCATCGCCATCGCCGAAATCTCATTGACTCTTGAAGCGATCATCCTTTTCATCTGGCTAAGCAGGAGACTGCATGAGCCATTGAGAATAGATGGAGCTTTGCTCAAGGGGCTGGCGGCAGCCGTGATCGGAGGCGTAACGGCTTACGTGCTGGCACTCTACGTGCCCGGTTCCGCCGTATTGACCGCCCTGCTGGGCATGGTCGTCGGTGGGCTGGTCGCTCTGCCCTTCATCTGGTCTGAAATCAAATTGCTGCTGAAGTTGTAGTGCAGCATTAATATTGCCTTATAAAGCAGGTATTTCGTTAGGATATAATTAAAACCATGTCAGAAAATCTTGGACCCACACAACCCAACAACCCAATGTCTGAAGACCTTGGAAGCACACAGCCAAATGCCCCAGTGTCTGAAAACCCTGGAAGCACCCAGCCAAATGCCCCAATGTCTGAAAACCCTGGAAGCACACAACCAAATATTCCAATAAAAAAGAAAAGCTCGCGCGGACGTACATTTCTGTTCAACGCCCTCGGGCTGATCGTGATCCTTGTCCTGGCCGTCCTGGGTGGCTACGGATCGGGAATTTCCGTCCGCAAAAGTTCACAAAAGACTGCCCTGGCACAGCAACTCGGCGAGCAATTCCAGTACGCGCTGGTCGATATTCAGTTCCAACATTACGCCAATGCGCGGCAGCGTTTGGAATGGATCATTTCAAAGGATGCTTCCTTCCCCGGTGCACAGGAAAAATTGACCGAGGTGCTGGTCCTCAGCAACGCGCCAACACCCACCATAACGCCCTCGCTTGTGCCTACGCCCGACTTCACCGGCGCGGAGCAGGCCTTTTTGCAGGCGCAACAATTGATCACTGCCCAGGATTGGCCGGGCGCTCTCGGTGCCCTCGACCAGATCCGTAAACTGGACGCGACCTATAAGACCAGCCAGGTGGATGGAATGTATTATTTCGCCCTGCGGAATTATGGTTATGACTTGCTTACCAAGCAGGGCAACCTGGAAGGCGGCATCTATTATTTCACACTGGCGGAGCGCTTTGGTACACTCGATCGCGATGCAAATGGTTTACGTGTAGGTGCACGCTACTATCTGATCGGCGCTTCGTTCTGGGAACTGGACTGGCGACAGGCGCTGGAGTACTTCAATCAGGCCGCGGGGTATGGACTGTGGGATGGTACCTATACAATTTCTCAGCGCATTCAAATTGCGTACATGCGCTATGGTGACCAGCTGGTCGGCCAGAGCCAATGGTGTCCCGCGGTCGAGCAATATGAGCTTGCAGGAACGCTGGATGCAGCGGCAACTGAAGGATATGCAAGAGCGTATCGCGAATGTTACCCGGCTACCGCGACCATTGACCCGAACTCCCTGATCACTCCCGCGACGACCGAACCCGTAGCAACAGAACCATCAGCTACTGAAGCGCCCACAGAAGTGCCCACAGAAGCCACAGCAGCTACTGAGTGATAGCTAATGATCGCCTCTCCCCCTGCCTGGGCGCTGGCGCTCACCTACTGGCTGCATCTGCTCGCCACTGTGGCATGGGTGGGCAGCCTGGCAGGTGTTTCTTTCCTCGTCCTGCCTGCCATGCAGCGGGCGCTCGACCCTGAAACGCAGCTGGTCTTCATTGAAGCGCTGCAGAAGCGCCTCGAGCCGATCGCCTGGTTCAGCATGAGCCTGCTGGTCATCACGGGCTTGTTCCAGATGAGTGTCAATCCGCATTACGATGGCTTCATCTCGACCAGCACACAATGGTCGCTGGCGATCCTCATCAAACATCTGCTGGGGATCGTCCTGGTGGTGTTCAGCGCCATCCAGACCTGGGAGGTGATCCCCGCCATCCGCCGCGCCATCCTGAAGTCCAGGAAGAGCGACAACGCTGAAGAACTGAATGCCCTGCGGAAGCGTGAAATCCTGCTCCTGCGTGTGAATTTTGGATTGTCCACTCTGATCCTGCTTGCGACGGCGTTCGCGCGCGCTGCATAAGTAATGAGTTATTCAAGTAGCGCCGAAGGCGCGTATCGAGACCAGAATCAAAACAGCCCATTCCCTTCATCAGGATGGGCTGTTTCCGTTTATTAACTTTTTTCAAACCGACGATTTTATCTAAACGACTTGCAACGGTATGGATTGCTTCACGGGTACACCCGTTAAATCATACGCCATCGCGCCTGTAATCTTCACCGGGACGATCTCACCGATCTGCGCGTTCCCCTCGATGAAGACCATGCCATCGATCTCTGGCGCGTCGCGGTACGAGCGACCGATCGCGATCCCCTTATCTCGACCTTCCACCAGTACATCTAATGTCTTCCCCACATAGGATTGATTGACCTGCAGGGAGATACCCTGCTGCAATTCCATCAAGCGCTCATAGCGTTCCTGCTTCACTTCCGTCGGGATCGGATCACCTAACGGTTCACTGGTCGTCCCTGGCTCGAAGGAGAACTGGAACGTCCCGACGCGGTCAAAGCGGATCTCCTGCACGAAATCGACCAGCGCCTGATATTCCTCCTCCGTCTCGCCAGGATAGCCAACAATAAACGTCGTGCGGATGGCAAGATTCGGAATGGCTGTGCGCATCTTGTTGAGCGTGCGATGAACCCAATCGACGTTGGAGGGACGTCGCATGCGATACAACGTTTTCGGGTGAGCATGCTGCAATGGGATATCGAGATAAGGCAGCACCTGTTTGCGGGTTGCCATCACTTCGATCAGACGGTCGGTGACATAGCCAGGATAGGCATACATCACGCGGATCCAATCCATATCGGGAACAGAGTCGGTTAATTGTTCGAGCAGGACCGCCAGACCATCTTTAATCCCCAGGTCGTGGCCGTAATCCGTCGTATCCTGCGCGATCAGGATCAGCTCGCGCACGCCCGCTTCGCGCAACTGACGCGCTTCCTCGACAATTGCGTTCACAGGGCGCGAGACCGCTGTCCCTTTGATCAATGGGATCGCGCAGAACGCGCACGGGCGGCGGCAGCCATCCGCGATCTTGAGATAAGCGCTCGCTCCTGCAACCGAGACACGCAGCGCCTCGTGTTCATCCGTGCCGACGGTCTTGGCTTCATCCGGCAAGTGATAGAGCGGCTCAGGGTGCGGACCCTTGCGAAGCTCGCGCACGACCTGCACAATATCCATCCAGCGCCGCGTGCCCAGCACGCCATCGATGCCGGGGACTTTAAGGGCCACTTCCGAGCCATAACGCTGGGTAAGGCAACCCGCCGCGATCAGGATCTGGTTCCTGCGTTTCCCGTTTGCCAGTTCACGCAGCACATTGATCGATTCCTCTTTGGCAGGTCCAATAAACCCGCAGGTGTTCACGATCAACACACCGGCGCGTGAAGGATCTTCTACAGCCCGGTAACCATCCCGGATAAGAAGCTGCGCCATGGAGTCTGAGTCAACGGTATTTTTGGCGCAGCCCAATGAAACAAGATGAAATGTATTTTTAGACACGAATAAATATTCCTAAATTTCTAAGGACCTCGCAGGTCTTAAAGACCTGTGAGGTCTCTTTCTCAGGGTACAGACGTCGCCGAGGGAACCGGCGTGGCTGTGAACCTCGATGTAGCCGTCGGCGGGACGGTATTGGTCGGCGTGGGCGTGATAGTCCCGGTCGCGGTGGGCATGGCCGTTGGCGTAAGGATCTCGGTACCTGTGTAAATGTTATTCAGGACCTGGCCAAACGTCCCCATGAGACCCAGGTCTCGCCCATTGTAAACAATGCGCATGGCCGCGCCGCTGCCCACCAGGACTTCGATCTGATCCTCCGCCTCGAAAGGATACGCGTTCCCGGGCACCACTCGCCCGTCGAAGGCCACCTTCCCATCCACGACCACACGCATGTACGTCCGCTCCACCGCGACCAGATTGAGCTGCACATCTGCATTCGCATTCTGGGTGGGGATTTCCACTGTCACGGTTGCTTCGCCGGGGAAAGCTTCCACCGGAAGAAATGTTGGCGTCGCAGTGTAGGAGGATGGATCGGGGGAAGCCAGGAGGATATCGGAAATGGAGGGCGCGGTCGGTTTGACCTCGCGCTCGCTTTGAATGGTCATCACACGGCTGACACCCCAGATCGCAAATCCCACCAGCAGGATCGCCATGCCGACGCCGAAGATCATGTCACCTGCAATAAAACTGCGAACGGGAGGTATATTCGCAATGATGGGTTGCCCCGGTTTGCGTACCGGCTTTTGCGGATTCCGTTCACGATGCCGCGCCTGCAAAGCGTCTGCAAAACGGAGGAGCAATGTATCCACATCCAGGTCAAGGAATGTGGCGTAGTTCGACAACATGCCGCGCGTTTGAACCGTAGAGGGAAGCTCATCCAGCGCGCCTCGTTCGAGTGCGCTGAGGTAGTGCGCCTTGACATGGGTGTTGCGTTCGACTTCATCCAGATGCAGGCTCAACAATTCCCGCCGATTGCGCAATTCGTTCCCGATCTCTTTGAGAATTTCATTTGAGTTTTCAAGCGGCAGGTTTTGCACTTCGGACTCTGATATATCCGGCGCTGTGGAAACAACGACCGGTTCAACCAGCTCATTCTCTCCGACCGGCACTTCCTTCGGGACGAGAGTCCGGCGCTTCATCCGTGCGGACAAGACAGATCCTATTCTGTTCAGCCATTTCTGCCACAACGTATCACTGGCATTCATCGGTTCAGGTGTCTCCTCCTGAACGCTGACTGGCTCCTCGACAACAGGCTCAGGGGCAACTTCCACCGCAACAGAAGTCTCTTCGATGCTCTCCGGTTCAGGGATCGGTTCGACCTGAGGAACTGGTTCTGCAGAGGGTGCTAACGCACCGTCATCAGCCGGGCCTTGCACATCAGGTTGT
Organism: Anaerolineales bacterium; assembly: GCA_035716785.1. GTDB lineage: Bacteria > Chloroflexota > Anaerolineae > Anaerolineales > Villigracilaceae > Defluviilinea. Next base: position 9,832 of record DASTJG010000169.1, on the reverse strand, counting down.
ACCTCAACAACGGGGATGATTTCGGGCCGGGGATCATCCTTTTTGCGACCGCGTCGTCGGGTTGGGGGTTCAGCAGTGGCCGGTTGAGGAGAAGAGTCCGCTTTTTTGCGCCGAGCCGATTTCGGCTTGATCGGGATCGTCACGCCTGGCGAAGAATCAAGTTCTTCCACAGGAACAGGTTGATCTTCAACCGCATCAGAAACTTCCAATACCGGAGTCTCCGATTGAGGCTCGAGAGGTTTGTTATCCTGCTGAGGGATGGGAGAAGTCTCATCCGCGGGTCCGATCACTTCCGTCGGGGCCGGTTGGGCATGAGCCGCGCGCAATTCATCGAGTATCCGATCGACGTCCAGGCCCAGATACTCTGCATAGTTACGCAAATATCCGCGCGCCTGCACGGGTGAAGGCATTACAGACAGATCGTCTGCTTCCAACGCCTGCAAATATTGGACGCGGATGCGTGTGGCTTCGAAGACCTTTTCCAGTGTGAGATGCTGTTCTTCGCGCTCAGCTTTGAGCCGTTGACCGATGGTTTGCGTCATGATAAGCGTAGCAATCCTATGGATAAGCGCAGCAATCCTGTGGGGAAACGAAACATCACCAGCACCCCACCGATCGGGAATGAACTGGTGATGTCATAGTCGATTGACAAATTAAGCTTGTGTTGTCTCAGCCTCGGCCGCCGGAGCAGGCGCTTCTGCCTGTGCTTGTGCGGGCTCAGCCGTTGCTTCAGCGCCGGCAGCTTCCTCAAGCGCTTCACCTTCGCGATGGACGATGATCTTGACTTCCGGAACCAGGTCCATGGTCAGGCGAACATGTGCAGTGAACTCGCCCAGGTTGCGGATGGGCTGCATGTCGATCTGCTGTTTCTTGACCTCAAAGCGGGTTTTTTCCTGAATGGCAGTCGCCACATCCTGCGTGGTGATGGAACCATAAAGTTTACCGGTTTCACCGGCCTTGGCAGCAAACACGACTGTGATGCCGTTGATCTGGTCGGCAAGCGACTTAAGCTCGGAGTTGAGCTCGGTGCGGCGGACTTCCGCCTGGGAGCGAATCTTTTCGACCTGCTTGAGCGCGCCGGGAGTGGCGAGCACAGCCAGTTTCTGCGGGAGCAGGAAATTCCGCCCATAGCCATCCGCGACCTTTTTGATGTCGCCGGCACGCCCCAGTTTGTAAACGTCCTTGAGAAGCAGTACTTTCATGTTTTAAGCCCTTTCGTGACTTTTTGAGGATTTTTGCTCGAGCGAAGGGTACAACGCTCGGCGCGGTATTTTATCACAATTTCCCGGGGCACGTCACTCTAGCTGCCACTTGTTGCCGGTTTCAGTGTCTAACGGAATAACTTTGCGCTGCCCCAGATTTTATCGGCAGGGACCTTTGGTTTTCTACACACAAAAATATGATGAGAAAGCATAAACCTGTTATATTCGTTCTCAATCACCGACTTGAGTTCACACTCCTCAAAAAAGACCGACATATGGTTGGTTTTACCAGTCAGGAGAACCATGACATCCCACGAATACCCAGGTCCCCAGAGATAATACGTCAGGGACCCACTAACCACATGGGGAAGCCCATACTGGGGACCTAACTGGTCGATCGCACCGGCGTCCGGGTACCAATCCGTATAGATTCCCGCCATTGCCCGCTCGTCTGCCGGCAAATCATCATACACCCTGGCAACCTCCCGGACCATTTCATCCCACCCGAGCCGCCCGGATAGAATCTCTGTGGCCGCCACATTCATGCCATTGAATTCTTTCATCGTCGGGTAAAAGGACTTGTATTTTTCCACCAGGCCCTGGGCCTGATCGAACGGCAGGATGGGCAGCGATAGTGGCAAGACCAGAACACCTCCAACCAGCAGGTACGTTGAGACAAAAACCCTTAACGGGATTCTCCATTTCGTTTGGACGAGCAGTTCCTCCACAAAGACCGCGCCCGCCGCGAGCAACGGCATGAATACCTCCGTCAGCATGCGGGCTGCGGCGTGCAATTGAAACATCAGCGCCAGCGTGAAAATGAACATCAAGCCCAGAAAACCGTAATTCACACCCTCCATTGGGCGAAAGATACGATACAACCCGGCAATCCATAAAGGTAAAAGAAGGACATTCATATAATAAAGCACGGTCAGGAGATACTGCGGGAGGGACGCCTCATACAGCCGGAGCGTGCCATATTTGATCCAATACTCAAGGGTCGGCCAATCGTTGGCAGATTGCCAGAGCAAATATGGGGTAATCATGACCAGACATAGCACACCTCCCAACCAGGGCCAGGGCGTTAACAGGTCTCTGCGATATTTCGAAATCAGCAGCGCGAGGAGAAAGCCTGGTCCCAGGAACAGGATGGTCATCTTGGTGTTGCAGGCGATACCTGCAATTGCGCCCAGGATGATCCAGAGTCTGCGGTCCCCTGTGCGGAGGAATCGGACAAGCACATACAAGAAACCTGCCAGGACCATCTGGTCTATGCTGTCGTAACAGAATATGGAATCCAAACTGAGCAAAACAGGGATAATGATCACCCCCAGGGCGCTCACTGCAACGGCAAATGATTTGCCGCCAAATTCTCTTGCGATCAGGCAGACAAAGACCAGGGTGATCGATCCGGCTAACGCCGGAACGATATGCAGTGCGAAAAGTGATTCTCCCAGCAAGGCGCGGCTAAGCGCGACCAGCGCGGGAACCAACGGCGGCAGGTCCACATAACCGAAGGCCAGGTGTTTACTTAAGGCAATGGTATAAAATTCGTCCGCGAAGAAGCCATAACCCGGGGCGATATACATGTGCAGCGCAAATTTCACCGCTGCGGCAATGAGAATAACCAGATCAATTGATGATGGTATGGTGGTGTGTTTTCGGCCCTGCATGAGAGACTCCATTGAAAATGAGCCTATGAAGAATACCCAACGGATACATCTGTGGGCATGCCAGAGAAAAGCTATAGCTGGAGAACCAGCGGATATGGATAAGGCAGATTGTACCGGATAATCCAGAAAGCCGAACCATATTCGGCGAATGCTCCTGCTTTTTGCCCACAAGCGCTTCTGGTTTGGAATCTTATGTAAATTTCCTTCCTTGAGCAGCCAATACTTCGATCAGCTTCGAGCAGCCTCCCTTGCGTACATAACTGGCGTGGTCAGTGACACTCTCGAACTTCCGTCCAACGATTTGGGAGCATTCGAATTCATGACCGGTAAATTTAGTAAATCTCTCGATTGCATCAGAAGCGTAAGAGGGCAACCCCATCCTGTCGGCACCTGCCCTGGGGCCGTTCATTCCGCTGATCCATAGCGCGGCTCCCAATGCTCCACAGGCGCCACCACTCAACCCGATGCCGCCTGCCAATCCTGCTGCCATGACCGTATGCAGGTCGGAGGCGCCCAGCTTCTGCGCCAACATTGCCGCGCAACTCACCGGAGCGGAAAGGGCTTCGGTCTGCGTTTCAGAAAGGGCGACGTTTATTTCACGGAATGTTGCGTGGGCACACCTTGCGGACATGCCAAGGCAGCTACCTGTGGGCGCGCTTTTTACCAGGAAACGTACGATCGCCCGGGTTGTTGGTGCTGACAGGTCTATCCCGGTGATTTCACCGCAGTCTATGCTTTTGTTCTGGGCACGGAAGGATTGCACGATCCTTTGGGCTGCAATCACCGCCCTGGCTTCTGCTTGCGGCCCCTTGCCCAAAGTTCGATATGCCTGCGCCCCGGCAGCCAGCGCCGCGCCCCAAACCATGCCACACTGATAGCCGCGCATCATCCCGCCCGCCAAAGGATCGGCAGCGCGTTCCTCCAGTTCCAGCGAATGATCGAATGCCCGGTTGAGAACTCTCAACAGGGTTTGCGATCAGGTCCCAACTTTAAGGAACGTGCGCACGGTTCCCAGCGACGAGATTTTGCTTTTTACCCTGCTCATCTCAATTCTCCTTTTTTCTGGTTATCAGCCAGCCCCAACGAAAGTTGGTTTTAGAACTGATTTCTGTTCATCTACACCTTTAATCAAAATCCAGATTCCGACAACAAATTCAAAGGGAACGTAGGGAACATAAAAGAGAAACGGAATAGTATAGCCAAAGATCTGTGTCAGCGTCCCGATCAGCATCGGGAAAATTGTAATGAGTCCCCACAGAGAGAGGGCGCGTGGGACGACGCTCGACCGGTAGAGCAGGTAATAAAAAAGTATTCCGCCCGGACAAAACGCCAGCATGTGCAGCGTATTCCCGACAAAATCCATCGCTTCATAAGCCACCTGCCCCATCGCCAGCAGATAAACTGGCTGTCCCGCACTGACATATTCCTGACTGATGCGCAAGAGTGCGTAAGCTTCTGCTCTGCTGGCAGCGAGCAACACTGCCTCCAGGACATAAAATCCCAGGGCGGTTATAGCAATCTTTTCATTTTGTTCCCTGAGAGTTAAAAATAATATGACTCCCAAAAAGATAACCCCCAGAGCCGTGAGCATATCAATCAAAATATTGGCTCTCATCAACAATGGATGATTTGCAATCCCGAGCATCGTTGCGCCGATATTTCCAGTCACATCCCAACTCTCTTTCAGAAATGCTCCACTACTGAAAGAGGTAATGAACTGAAACAGGAAGGCAAAGCCTAAAACTCTGGAAGTTTTTCCGGCAGCATTCATCGTTTTCATTTTGTATTTCCTCAGTTCGTATATGCTCTGGCAGACAGGTCAGCGATTGCAACCGGATCGAATCCTTTCGCGATCAGCCATACCGCCATCACCATTTCCTGAAGGAAGATTGGAAAATTGATAATGCCCGTGGTCACCGACATACCCGCGTCTACAATGTGGAACATGATCAGAAAGGCCGTGGAAAAATGTAACAGGATGGCGATGAAACCCCAAACCGATATCCAGCGTGGGATAAGTTTCGAGCGATAGAGTAAATAATACAGGATCAGGGCATCCACGCTGAAAATGATAACCAGAATATTGCTGATCGAATCATTTCCCTTTAAGAGGACTGCTCCCAGGGTCTGAAAATAAGGAAGGTTGGCTGCTCCTGCGGTCACAGATTCATGGCTAACGACCATAAGGAACATCCAGCAGATTGCCGTGGCAATATAGGCAACCGTCTCCAATGCGCCTCTGAAAACAACATACCCAAGGGCTAATGCTTCGTTTTGTCGCTTGAGGATTGGGAACAGCCATACCGGCACCATTGCCAGCGCAAAGCCCATTGTCAACACGAGCAGGCAACCGATGATGATTGGATTTTCGTTTGCGGCTATTTTGCTCAGATAGCCTGGGTCACCTAGAAGAGGTAGTGCAAAAGCAAAACTTAGGATGCCTGCAACCGTCCCGATGATATATAGAATTCCCACGATAATTGCGGTATTTCTGTTTGCTTCAGAGGGTTTTGCGTTGGTTGTATTCATTTTATTCCTTGATGGAAGTTTAGTGATTCTGTTTCAAAGTAATGACAACATTCCCCTTTTTATGTCCTTTTTCGACATACCTATGCGCCTCAGGAATCTGTTCAAATGGATAGCATCGATCGATGACCGCTTTGATCTCTCCGGCCTCGATCAGCCCCTTGAGGAAGTCCAGATCTTCCGGCTTAAGGCGTGCTGAAGATGCAACAGACAGGTAAGATCCTTTTTTCTTTAGTACGTTTTTACTACGTGAAGACGAACTCTTGCCTACCGCATCGAAAATAACGTCGTAGGTCTCACCGCTCCTGGTGAAATCCTCTTTGGTATAGTCAATGACTTTATTGGCTCCCAGAGATTTCACCAGGTCCAGATTCGAGGTGCTGCATACCCCGGTCACCTCTGCACCAAAGTACCGGGCAAGCTGTACAGCAAATGTCCCCACGCTCCCGGAAGCACCATAGATCAGGACCTTCTGTCCGCGCTGGATGTTTCCTTTTCTGAGAAACCCTAAAGCGGTCAGCCCGCCGCATGGAACGGCAGCGGCTTCCTCATAAGTCATGTTCGCTGGTTTGATTGCCATCGTTCCTGCTTTTTCCACTGTCCCCTCTTCAGGCAGACACCTATACTCGGCATGCGCGCCAAAACCAAAACCGGTAAATGCAAAAACCGGGTCACCTGTCTTGAATCGTTTTACATCTTTGCCTGCTGCTTGCACATCCCCGGCCAACTCGAAGCCCAATATATTTACTTTTTTCGGCCGCAGCAGACCGTTGTAAAGTCTTGTGGCAAAGGGATCCGCTTTGCGCATGCGCCAATCCCCGGCTGCTACGGTGGTCGCTCGCACTTTTATCAATATTTCGTTGTCCCTGAGTACAGGTTTTTCCACATCTTCAAGCCGAAGAACATCGGGAGAACCGTACTCGTGATAAACCATTGCTTTCATGTCTGATCTCCCATGGTCAGGATCACGCTTCCGCTTTTCCGCCCAGCTTCGAAGTAACGATGCGCCTCGGCAGCCTGCTCCAGCGGAAAACATTTATCGATAATTGATTTGATCCTGCCCGCCTCGGCAAGCTCTTTGATGAAAATTAGATCTTCAGGTTTTTCAGATGACAATGCGCAGATAACTTTTTTGCCATCACTTCTCGAAGTCCATAACATCTGAAAAAGCTGTTTCATTTTGAAACTGGCTAAGAGATAGATGCCATTTTGTTTTAAAGAGCCTTTACATCGGGAGAACGAGCTCTTGCCCAATATGTCAAAAATAAGATCGTATGTTTCACCGTTTTTGGTGAAATCTTCCCGGGTGTAATCAATGACCTTATCCGCTCCCAACGATTTTACGAATTCCAATCCTGGAGTGCCGCATACCCCGGTCACTTCCGCGCCATAATACCTGGCAAGCTGAACCGCGGCTGAACCGATACCCCCGGAGGCACCGTTGATCAGGACTTTTTGTCCGCGCTGGATGTTTACTTTTCTCAGCAAGCTCAACGCGGTGGTTGCTCCATAGGGGACAACCGCAGCTTCTTCGTAGCTCATATTAGCAGGCTTGGTTGCGACCATCCCATTTTCAGCGACGCACAGATACTCGGCATTCGCGCCCATGCTCTGCCCTCGATATCCGAAAACCGGGTCGCCTTTTTTGAAGCGCTTTACATCTTTGCCTGCCCCTTCAACTTGCCCGGCAAACTCACTCCCCAGGATATTTACTCTTGGTTTTGTGAAGCCAAAATACATGCGCGCCGGAAGCCAAAGAGGGAAAGGCATGCTGAACTTGCGAGGCGAGATTTCTTTAAAGTTTCGCGCCCAAATATCCCCGATGTTTACAGATGTTGCATATACTCTTATCAGTACTTCATTGTCCTTGGGAGCAGGTTTGTCCACATCTTTAAACTTAAGAACATCGGGCGGTCCGTACTCCGTATAAACAATCGCTTTCATGATTCAATCTCCTCCGAAAAGCTGTCATTTACTGTAAGCCACACTATCTGTATCCTCCATTAAACGTGCAACAGGTGCAAAACATTCGGTTCAATCCGGGGACAAACCGTGCTATGAAGCCACAGTGATGACGACCTTCCCCTGAGCATGTACTTCTTCAAAATACCGAAATGCTTCCGCAGTTTTGCTGAGGGGGTAACTTTTATCGATAACAGGGACAACTTTGCGAGATTCGAGCAGTCCACTGATAAAAACCATATCGGGGTTGTTCACGGATGCCATCCCCATCATGCCGATCTCCTGACCATCCGCTTTGGCCAACCGTGGGCCCAGCAAGATGATGTGAGCCATGTGAGGCAGGGTGGAGAACCCTGCAAGCACATATTTCCCCCTGGGAGCTAATACGCGTTTGTAGGCGAAAACCGAACGACTTGCCGCGACGTCGAAGATCAAGTCGTATTGTTTGCCATTTTTCGTGAAATCTTGTTTTGTGTAATCAATGACGTGATCCGCTCCAATGGAACGCGCCATGTCCAGATTGCGCGTGCGACATACGCCGGTCACTTCGGTCCCAAAGGATTTGGCGATCTGCACGGCAAAGGTCCCCACACCGCCAGATGCGCCGTTGATCAACACCTTTTGCCCGGCCCGAATTTGTCCTTTGTCGCGCAGGCCCTGCAATGCGGTCAATGCCGCCATGGGGGTAGCCGCAGCTTCCTCGAATGATACATTGGCTGGTTTCAGCGCCAGGACCTTTTCCTGGGCGCAGACATACTCAGCATATCCGCCAGTAGATACATCTCCGTATACCTCATCGCCCGGCTTGAACTGCTTGACGTTCCGGCCAACGGTTTCTACCTGCCCGGCGATATCCGCGCCAAGCCTGGGATCTTTTGGTCGAAGGAATCCACCCCCCATGCGAACCAGGAACGGCGTCGCTCTTATGTGACGCCAGTCGTATGAATTGATGGATGCTGCATGGACTTTTATCAACACTTCGTTCTCTTTGGGTGTCGGCCTTTCTACATCTTCAAGTTTAAGAACATTGGGTGAACCATATTTATGATAAACAATCGCTTTCATAGTTCAATCTCCTAGTACGAATTCAAATACCATAAGGGGGATTTCCTGTACGACTACGATCTACAATATTTATTAAACGAAAAGTAACCGCTATTTATTCGGTTTAATTGGTCCCAATGTGGATAAACGTATTTGTATGCCCGGCCTCCCCCCACTAGGTGAATCGCTTGATTCAGCGCGACTCCAGCAGATCCATGTACGCGCCATCGATCAGGTCGCTTCCTTCCACGCCGAGACGGGCCATCAGATCCTCGGCAATCGCCTGCCCCTCCGCGTCGCTCTGTCCCTCCTGCATGACGACTTCCAGCTCCATGAATTGACCCAGCCCCTGAACATCATCCAGGTGTATGCGCGTCTGACCCGCGAGGTAGAGATAACGCGTTTTCCGCACAACGCCGCGGGTCCCATAAGCCAGCTCGAGGACACGTTTCAAATTTTCGGGGTCAGATGTCAGAAAGATGTGGTAGTCCGAACGCTTGGGTCCTTCCTGGTCGGGACGCGTGTAATAGATCAATTGTCCCTGATTTCCTGAAAGGACGCGTAGTTTGAGTCGCCCCTGCGGTGTATGGAAGAATGTATCCTCCTGCCGGAGAACCTCCACAGGTTTATCACTTACCGCTTCGGCGCGGCGGCGGATCTCATCGAAGTCTTTTGCACGAGCTTTAATCTCGATATTGGAAGGCACGATATTTTCCTTTCAGGGCATGGGAGTTAAAGTCAATTGTAAAACAGTTCCCTGGATGCCGCCGTCCCGATCATTAAGATCTCCATGGCTTTCTCAAGAACCGAAGTTGCAGGCTTTTGTACACGGATGACACGGACAGGACGGATTTTTTTCATCTTTTCACGGAAAATCCGTATGATCCGTGAACTCCGTGTACCCCGCACGCTTCGTGAAGAAAGAGTATGTGGCGTGCGGGTGTACCAAAAGAGGAGCTTGTCAAGCTTTCTTGAGAAAACCATATTAAGATCTCAACATTCTTCGTGTAAAGGGGCAATTACGGAGTAGAGAGAGGCACAAAAAGAAGGATTTTGGTTGTCCAAACAAAGGTAGGGAATCCCCCCATTGACGCCACTTCTTTTGTCAAGAGGAAATCATTGCAAACAAATTGCGAAATGCTTTTCAGTTTTAATATGATGTCTTGCGTTTCTGTAAATGTCATGCAAATTGATTCCCATTATATTTGCTCGTGTAAACATCGTCGAATTTCATTCTGAAGGAGATAATAAATTATGTTTCGCCCATCCAAACTTTTCGTTGTTCTGCTCGTGCTGATCTTCGCGACCGCGGCGTTCGCATTCGCAGCGACCAATACCGTCCCCGGCACCTACGCTGGTGAAGGCGCGGAAGTAATCAGCGGCTACGAGGTTCTCACCGTGGACTACAACCTGAATGTTGCCAAC
>DASTJG010000168.1:0-3622 GCA_035716785.1 Anaerolineales bacterium | reverse complement strand
TCTGCAGGCAACGGAATGGCGGGATGTTGCCATTGGAGAGCTTCCTGAATTTATCGTCTACCGCAATTCTCAGGGGACGTTCACCCGCTCGGTGACCATCGGCTTTGTGGCGACCGTCATCATAATGCTCCTCGTACGCGGTCAGACATCTGTGGCAGTGCCATTCTATGGCGTCGGTGTATTCATGCCGATCATGGTAATGGGTCTGGCCATTCGCAAACATATCCTTGAACATTACACCGGCAGGGCAAGGGCCTGGGGAGCGTCTGCCGCATCCTTTGCAGCGGCACTTGCCGCGGTGGTATTTATCGGTCAGATCGTTGGCAAATGGGCGGAGGGTGGCTGGATGGTGTTGATCTCCTTTACTGTACTGGTAGTGGCTGCCAATGCCCTCCTCATTTCGCCGATCGGTTTCCGCGAGCCTAAGCAGATCCATCGCATTGTGCGCGACAAAGCGCGGGTGCAGGGAGCGATGGCTTCCATCGTGGAGTGGCAGTCGCTCCGGATGCAGGAGTACCGTTTTTCAATGCGTAATCGGCTTCTGCTTGGGATTGCAAACTGCTTCGAATTGTTCGGAATTCGCCGTCCAATACGCTATGAACCTGCACCTGCGGTGGCGGGAGAATACGATCATGCTCTGCATGTGGATCATCCTGAAGCACCTTCGCTGCTTGAACAATACCTGGACAAACCTGAGCCCAGGCTGGGTGGCAGCCCAAAGGAAACAGAGCCTACGCCGCAGGAGAGCGACTGAGCAAGAAGGCTGTGTAGAGTGATCGCACAGCCTTCAGGTTTTATAATGATGATTCAAAGACAATAACAGGTGCGTCAAATGGAATATCGTCCCGATCCCGATGAACTCCTCAAGCACGCTCAAGCTGAAGAGGGAAAGCGCGGAATGCTAAAAATCTTCCTCGGGTATGCAGCAGGCGTAGGCAAGACCTATGCCATGCTCGAAGCCGCGTACCAGCGCAAGGAACAGGGCATCGATGTTGTAGTCGGTTATGTTGAAACCCACAAACGCATTGAAACTGAGGATCTGCTCGAAGGGCTGGAAGTTCTGCCGCGCAAACCGGTGGAATATCATCATGTGACACTGTCCGAGCTGGATGTGGATGCGGTCTTGAAACGTTATCCGCAGCTGGTACTGGTGGATGAATTTGCCCATACGAATGCACCCGGCTCGCGTCACCCCAAGCGTTACCAGGATGTGGAGGAGATCTTGGACGCGGGGATCGACGTCTATACCACACTCAACATCCAGCATCTGGAGAGTCTGAACGATGTGGTCGCCCAGGTGACGGGTGTCATTGTCCGTGAAACCGTTCCCGACGGGGTAATCGATGAAGCCTCCGAGATTGAAGTCATCGACCTGCCTCCGGATGAACTGCTTGGCCGTCTCCAGGAGGGCAAGGTATATGTCCCGGAACAGGCCGCGCGCGCCATTCAGAAGTTTTTCCGTAAGGGGAATCTTACGGCCTTGCGGGAGATGTCGCTGCGCCGCGCCGCCGAGCGCGTGGATGATCAGATGCGAGCCTATATGCAGACGCGCGCCATTTCCGGTCCTTGGGCTGCTACAGATAGACTGCTGGTTTGCATTAGCCCCAGTCCCCTGAGCGAGCATCTGGTGCGCACCGCCCGCCGGTTGGCAGGTGAGCTGAACGCAGAACGGATGGTGCTCTTTGTGGAAACTCCCCAGCTTGCAGCCATGCCACCGGAAAAGCGGGAGCGCGTAAACCGCATCCTTCAGTTGGCTGAGGAACTAGGTGCCCGATCGCACGTGATGCCTTCCAGCGGCTCCATCCATGCCATGTCCCAGACGATTATGGAATTTGCCCATAAAAACAATATCACCAAGATCATCATGGGCAAGCCTTTACGCCCTCGCTGGCAGGAGCTCGTGCGCGGTTCCCTGGTAGATCATCTGATCCATGAAAGCGGCGATATCGACGTGTATGTGGTGACCAGCTCAGACCGGCCTGCCGTTCCGCCGGAGGAGAATCCGCTACAGCTGCATAGCCCCCTTTCCCGCTACCTATGGAGCGTGTTGCTTGTGATTGCAGCAACAGGCGTAGGGAAATTATTTGTTGGACGGCTCGAACCTACAAACCTGGTGATGGTCTATCTGCTGATCGTTGTGGTTGCGGCGGTCTACCTCGGCCGCGGACCCGCTATTCTGGCTTCCATCCTGGGTGTGCTGGCTTTTGACTTTTTCTTTGTCTTGCCCTATTTCAATTTTGCGGTTTCTGATACGCAATATCTCATCACTTTCATTGCACTGTTCCTCGTGGGTTTGGTGATCAGCCAGCTTACTGTCCGAGCCCGGGAACAGGCGGAGGCTGCCCAGCAGCGCGAAGCCGAAACTGCCGAGCTGTACGACCTCAGCCGCGACCTGGCAGCCAGCGCTGACCTGGACGCCATTCTGCGCGCCCTGGTCCATCACTGTGAGCAATCCTTCCACCGGGAAACTGTCATTCTGCTGCCAGAGGGGAACCGGCTCGCCTTGCGCCTTGCAAGTGCAGGTTTGTACCTCTCTGAAGAAGAAATGGCGGTTGCAGATTGGGTTTGCCGCCATGCGGAACCGGCTGGCCGGCATACCAGTACACTTCCGGCCGCCGAATTACGATATTTGCCCCTTAAGACTGCCCGGGGTGTGGTCGGTGTTCTCGGGGTGGGCAAACCGGGCACCGCCGAAGGTGACCTTAATCCTGCGCAGCGCCGCCTGATGGAAGCTTTTGCGAACCAGGCCGCACAGGCGATCGAACGGGTCAATCTGGCCGAAGAAGCACGGCAGATCAAGCTTTTGCAAGAGGCAGAAAAATTGCAGAACGCCCTGCTCAATTCAATTTCTCATGATTTGCGTACACCTCTGGTCTCGATCACCGGTGCGCTGACGAGCCTCAGAGAGCAGTCTGACTCACTCAACGAGGAAAACCGCGACAGTCTCATCCTGACGGCCGGCGAAGAAGCCGAACGCTTGAACCGGCTTGTCGGTAACCTGCTCTCGATGACCCGCATTGAGAGCGGCGCAATCAAGCTGCATCTTGAGCCGGGGGATGTGCAGGATGTCGTGGGGACGGCATTAGAGCAGCTTGGTAAACGTGTTGGCGGTCATGAGGTGCAGGTGGTTATCCCTGATGACTATCCACTTATACCAATGGACTTCACTCTCATTGTGCAGGTGATCGTTAATGTGCTCGAGAATGCAATCAAGTACTCGCCGGAAGGATCCCTGGTTGAAGTCTCCGCCGATCGTGTGGATGGAAAGGCACGCATACAGATTGCGGACCGTGGCGTGGGCATTCCCACCGATGATCTTGCCCGCGTTTTCGACAAGTTCTACAGGGTTCAACGCCCAGAAAGCATCAACGGAACAGGATTGGGACTTTCGATCAGCAAAGGAATTGTTGAAATTCATAGGGGTGCTATTTATGCCAACGTACGCGAGGGGGGAGGAACAATAATCACAATTGAGTTACCATTAAGGGCGAAGGAAGAAATCAATGAGTGATGTTGGCCAACGTGTACTCGTTGTCGATGACGAAAATGCCATCCGACGCTATTTACGGACTGTATTGACCGCGCAGGGATTTGCTGTCTTTGAAGCCTCGGATGGACATCA
>DASTJG010000167.1:0-14256 GCA_035716785.1 Anaerolineales bacterium | reverse complement strand
CGATGATCTCGTGGCAGTAAATGAATGTCTGCGGGGAGATGGCCTTGGAACCCAGGGTGTCGCCTACGAACGGGGCAATTCCACCCTTGGTCAGCGTGAACATGAGAGTATTCATCCAGTAGGTCTCTGCGGCGAGCAGGTCCATGCCCCAGCCTGTGTCGCTGCCCGACGTCCCACAATGCGGCACATCGTAAAATTCCATCATCTCTGCGCAGGCAAGATTGACAAGCATACTCTGCGGATCGTAAAAATTCACCAACGTTTTCATATCGAAGTACACTGGCAGCATCCCAAGCAACATCGGTGCACCTTCCCTGAACAACTGGCCGATCGTCAGCCCCGCGAGCAATTCAGCCAGAAGAACGGTGAGCGTGCCGGCCGGCGTGATCGGCGTGGTCGCGCCGGACATGCTGTAACTCGAAAGGATAACCGGCAGGCCGTGCTCGATGGCTACCTTCATTTTGTCCACGGTACCTGCATTCATCACCAGCGGCGAAACGGGGTTGAAATAGGGAATAATAAACGGCTTCGTCCCAAGGTCGCCGTGGAGCATCTCGAACATTTGCAGCACATCATCAAACCGGTGCTCATCGGAGCACAACAGCACCAATGGCTTGGTACCGTTCGCAAAATGTTCCAGGCTGCCATAGAGATCGGTTAGATGCTCAGGCACATCGCGCACGACGCCAATTGTCGAAACCATGTCATAGTGCGGCAGTTTGTTGCCGAGCCGCACCATATCCTGCATATGCTTGCGCTGAAACAATTCGGGAGTATCGGTCACTGGATCCTGGTAATACAATGCCGTGACGCCGATCCCGAAGCGCAAGCGATCCCCTGCACCGCCAATGGTGAATTGTGGATTGCCGCGCCGATTATAGATTTGGATCTGCGACGGTGCAGATTTGATTGCCCACCTGACAAGTTCCTCGGGAAATCGCACGGTCTTTTCAGCGACCATCGAGCTGCCCACCGCTTTCCTGAGCATCTCCAGCGCCGGCGGCGAGTCGACGCGCACGCCGGTCGTCGCGAGCAGTTTCAGTGTGTATTGATGAACATCCTGCTTTTGCTCTTCGGTAAGCATGGTCAAGTGCGGGCGGACGTTGTTCATTATGCAACTCCCTGTCACCCTCCCGAAGGACATCGGGACGATGTGAGTGTAACGAAGGGCTCCCTCAGAATAACATTATTCTGTGTTCTTCACATGCTCATCAAAAAAACGCAAGGTGCGCGTCATAAAGTCAAACCAGGGCTGGCCGACAAATGAATGTCCCTCGCCTTCATACTGCAACAACTCAGCTTGCTTCCCCGCGTCGCGTAATCCCTGGGTAAGCTTCACGGACCATTGTGGTGGTGTGCCGCTGATGAACTTGCCATCTTCCGTCCCGTAATGGATCTGGATGGGAACGGTGACATAGTCGAGATGGTAGAACGGAGCGATCTTCTTCAGCGTATCCGCGTCGGATGCGGCGAAGCGGTAGGCATCCTGCAAGTTAAGCGGAAGGGTCTCCGGGATAACATCTGACGAATTACAGCCGATGATCTTCTCGCCCTCGGCAATATTTCCAAAACAGCCCATGCCCCAGCGTTCGATAATATCCGCATCGTCCGCGCTGACGGGAGAATACAAGACCGCGGCTTTGACTCGCGAATCGATAGTCAACACTTTCATCGTCACGCCGCCGCCCATGCTGTGCCCCCACATGCCGACGCGCTCCGGGTCCGCTTTAGGAATGGATGGAATGGCATTCAGCAAATTGACGACATCGATCACCAACCCGGAGTAAAAGAAGCTGTAGCCGATATCCGAGTCTCCCCAACTGCGATAATCGGATGCCAGCGTGATGTAGCCATGCTCCGCCAGGAACGCCGAGGCGCGGTCCGTTCCGTCGCCAGAATTGTAAATACCCCGGCTAAAGAAGCCGTGATTCATGAGGATCACCGGGAAGGGTCCATCGCCGACCGGGATCTGCATCACGCCCGTGATCGTCAGCCCGTCGCTGGGATAATCGATCAGGTACGTTGTAAATTTGTCATTCTCATCCAGCGTGGAGCGGATATGAATTTTCCCGCTTTGAAAGTCGTGTTGACGAAGCCCATCGATCGTGTATGGAAAGATCAACTCTGCGATAGTCGGAGTTGGAGACGGTGTGAATGTGACGGTTGGGGCAGGAGAGGGCGTCATTGTCTCGATGACAATCTGCGGCGGAGGCAGGGTCGGGGGCAGTATAGCAGAAGAAGCTGGCTGACAGGACGCGAGGAGAATAAAAACAAGCGAAGCAGTCCTGTGGATAAACAGGCAAAGGCGCTGTTTCATGGATCGATTGTATCAGAACAACATGGTGACACGCTTCAGCGCCACTCACGCCAACCCGTTTACTATCCGCAAGCCTATCATTTTGTAGAGTGCAGGACCAGGATCGATGCGGAAATCGTTGTAACTACAATACAAAAACGGATCGCGCTAGCAAAATGGGATAGACTTTTTATATTGGCCCGGTCAGAACAGGTTACAGGTAGCATGGAAATAAAAGATTATCTAATAATGATCCGCAGGTGGGCCTGGCTTTTAGGGCTGGGGGTTCTTTTGGGTACCGTGAGTGGTGTTTTGAGTAGCGCATTCCAGACACCGACATATGAAGCAACTACACGCGTTATGGTGATACGAGCCCCCCAGGAAAAAAATTCGGATTACACCTTTTTAAGTGACCAGCAATTGTTGCAAACGTATATTCAGTTAGTGACTACGAGCCCTGTTATTGAAGGCGCATCTACTCAACTGGGCTTCGCCGTGGATCGAAAGCAGATTAGTGTCCAGCAAATCCGGGACACGCAGGCTATCCAGCTGTCAGTAAAGGATACAAATGCACAACGCGCTTCGGATATTGCCAATGTTCTTATTCAAGTTCTAATAGACCAAAACGAAACCATCCAAACCGGTCGTTATGCATTGACTGAGCAAAGTATTCAGACACAGATCGAACAGATTGAAGAACAGATTGCCCAGATGAGGTCCGAGATTGACTCCATCTCTGCAGCGACGGTTCAAGAACAACAAAAAAAGGTCGATGCGCAGATCGCGACCCTGACAGCAGAGGTCACCCAATTACAGGTTGACATTCAACAATTGTCAACGCCAGCCCCAAGAGGGCTTGGACAGCAAACTTTGCTGGCAGAAAAGCAAGAACGTCTAAACCAAATACAACCAATCCTGACTTTATATCAACAACTCTATATGGACCTTGTGGTGCTGGGCAAACCAGTGAGCACTGAAGACAGCACCACGCTACTATCACAGATGCAATCTACCCTGCAACTGTATCAGCAAATTTATATCAACTTATTGAACAATCTTGAGGAAATCAGACTGGCTCGATTGCAGAATACACCCAATATTGTCCCGATCGAGTATGCGACTGCGCCTGCGTCCCCCATACAGCCTCGCCCCATGCAAACCACCGGGTTAGGCGCTGTTGTCGGATTGCTACTGGCGGGCGCTATTGCTTATTTGATCGAGTATATAGACGACAGAATCCGAACCCCGGAAGATATTGACCGCATTTTAAAACTACCAGTGCTTGGTTATATCGGGGACATGCGTAGTGCGAGCAATGGAATTAAGGATATTCACGTTGTCAATTATCCGCGTTCTCCGACGGCAGAAGCCTTTCGTTCGCTGCGTACAAACCTGGAATTCACCAATGTGGACAACGCAATAACCAGAATCCTTGTCACAAGTCCTGGTCAGGGTGAGGGGAAAACTACCGTTTCGACAAACCTGGCCGCGATCATTGCACAGGGAGGAAAACGTGTTTTGCTCATTGACGCCGATCTCAGGAAACCAAGGATCCATTCCATTTTTGGGATCTCCAATCGGGTCGGTCTGACTACCTTGTTCCGTGCACAAATACCTTTGAAATCGGTCATGCAACAGGTAGAGGGGACGGATGGGCTCTACATAGTCACAAGCGGAAAATCACCACCTAATCCCAGCGAATTGCTGGCTTCCGCGAAGATGGATCATATATTACGTGAGGCCGGTCAAGAAGCAGATGTGATTATCCTGGACAGCCCGCCATCCGTGGTCGCTGATTTTCAGGTTCTCGCGGCAAAAGTGGATGGTGTATTTCTTGTGATACAACCCGGATCTACTCACGCGCAAGTAGCCCTTTCCACCCTCGAGCGGTTAAATCGTGTCAACGCCAAAATTCTTGGCATTGTCTTGAACAAAATCCCCAATGGCAGCCAGTATCATTATTACTATCCGTACAAGTATGATCGAGATTACTATCAACAAAATGAAGATCCAAAATTGCAAGTAGAAAGACAACGCGTAAATGTATTGCCGCCGTCCCGATCGCAGGAAGTTCACAGTGACCGTGAAATTTATCCTGGGTCCATTAAAACCACACAGAGGGTTCATTCCAGCAAACAATCACAAAGGTACTCGTTTATCCCGCCGGAGGATGTTCCCCCACACAATGTAAACACCAAACCAAAGACATATCAGGATGCGGTTCGGATCATTCCCCCAAACGGCCCCAAAAAACGAATACAATCGAGAACCGACTTCGACGCCTAATACATTGGCCGGGCTGATAAGCAACAATACATGCACAAAATTTTGTTTGTTTGCACGGGAAATCAGTATCGCTCTCCCATCGCGGCAGAGGCTTTTCGCGACCAACTTGTGCAGGACGCTCGCGACGCAGAGTGGAAAGTGAACAGCGCAGGAACGTGGACCTCTCCAGGACAAACTCCCCCGAATGAGGCAGTGGAATTAGCACGTTCCCATGGATTGACAATTGATAGGCACAAGACGCGCATGCTGACTGCGAACATGCTCGCAGAAGCCAACGTGATACTAGTGATGGAGGAGGGTCACAAGGAGTCTATTAAGGCAGAGTTTCCCTTCGCGCGCGAAAAGGTATATCTGCTTTCCCAGGTGGTGGAGGGAATCGCGTACGACATCCCTGACCCTGCCATCGTGAAGGCGGATGCACGCGATATCATCAGCGATCTGGTAAGGATGATCCGAGCGGGGTACGTAAAGATCTGCAGTATTGTAGAAGCAGGTTGAAGTCCAGGGAGGAGTAGAAGTACGGACACAACTATTTCACACAAAGTCTTTCATAGTCAATTGCCTCTTCCAGCATTCCCGCCCTGTACATTTCCTCCACACTTTGTAACAACCACCGCGCGACTTCTTCGTTCATGTATGCCTCCCCGCAATGGTGACAAACGCGCGCAGGCACATTGTTTATCATCAGATGCATTTCGCCGCGCTCAAACTTGACAGATGTCAATCCACCGACAACTTTGGTCTGTCTGCAGATCAGGCAGGTCATGATCTGCGCCCCTTAAAATTTTTATCCCACTTTTGGGGATCGGGAATATAGACCGTCACAACAGTGACTTCATTCGTTTCAGGATTTTCAGAAGCCACTACATGAATTGGACGCTTCCCCTGAAACCCCAGGATCAATCGACCTGGCTCTGGCATCTCCGCCGAGTAATCTTCGATGATTTCTCCTAATTGAAGTGCCTGGGAAACATTTCCCACTGTGACCTTCCGTTCAAACATACGCTGAACGGCGTGGACGCGGAAGAAGATTTTGGGATTATTCACTTGATCTCATTTGCAGATTTCTTTTGCTGCCCCGGTGTGAAACTGTCGGGGATGGCGTCCGGCCCGTCTCTAAACGCAGAACGGATTCCGCTATAGGTGGCATTCCAATACGCCTTCACCGCCTCCGCCTTGTCCTCACGGAAACGTCCCAGCCATTCCAGCAGTTCGGGGGATCGCAAGCCGTCGCTCTCCCACTGGACCAGGTAACCCACGATCATGTCTATAACGCGCTCACTCTCCCAGTACACGATCTTGGGAGCTTCGCGCTCGTAGATCTCGCGCGCCAGCTGGAACTGATGGGCTTTGTAATTCACAGCTTCCATCCGGGTGTAGTGCGCGCTCAGGATCTCGTCCGTGATGGTCTCGGACCATTTGCGGTGAAAGCGACAAATCCCGCTATTCTCGTTGAACAGCTCATATGTCATCCGTTCGACGTTTTTGCGCCCCAGCGCTTCCGGCGTCATGAACTCCACGCCGTAATGGACGAAGTATTTGCCCATCATCGGCATCGGGCTGAGCATGCCCGGCACCCAGTACTGGTTCGGGACCATGCAGCCCTCATCGCCATGACCGATGAACACCGCCCGGTCGATGCTGCGGATACCGTAGTGTTTATCGATCTCCTGTGCCGCAACGCGGATGCTGCGCCGGAACCATTCGGCTTTTGGCTCGAAAAGGATAGCGTGGACAACGTTCATCGCATACTGGGCATTCTTCATGCTGTCGGCAACGATGTCGAACTGAGACGGGTCATCCGCCCAGTCGAAGCGCATCTCGGTTACCGGAGGCAGGCCGAAGTCCGCGGGATCGATCAGGCCAGCGTGGACCAGTTCCATGATCCAGGCCACAGTCCCGCCGGATTGGATCGCGTCGAATCCCATCGCATCGACGAAATCATTGAGTAGCTCGGCGGCGCGCTGGTCGAAGACGCCCACCTGCGGACCCAGGACATGATACGGCTCGTAATCCTTTTTGTATTGACCGAACATCTTCTTGCACACCACCGCGCATGGCTCGCCGCAGTGCTGGAACTTTTTGGTCTTGATCGTCTCTTCGTTGAATTGCTTCAAATAATGATTCAGAATGAAGTACTCATGCTGGCGTAAGCGTGACTCAACCGGTTTGTAAATGGACGTGTAGTTGAAACTCAGGATGCGCTCGTTCAGGTCGCGCATGTTGACGCCGAACGTGCCGCCGGTCTCGAACTCGGGCACGTAGCGATACTTCTCGGTCACTGCCAGGTCGGTCTGGATGGTCTTCTTGCCAAAGTGCTCGAGGAAGTACGAGTCGATTTCCGCGGAGTCACGCAAGTCCGGGTCCTCCCACTCGCCGCCGAAGACGATCCCCACAACGTTGTGCCGCTGCAGCAGACGGCTGCCCAGTCCACCGCGCCCGGCCCAATCGACGACCGCGGTAAATGCACCGTTACGCACCGGGCTAGAACCGATCGCGCCCTCGCGTGTGTATTTCGCCGCGGGACCCACCGCGCAAATTCGCAGGTTGCCCTTTGTGTATTCGCTCGCATAGCGGTCGAACAACGCCTGCTGGAGCGCGAAGAAACCGATCAACGGCCTGCCATCGGGACTGGCGTACCCGGCCCAAAGCGGCTCCACGTTGACCGGCTCGATACGCACCTGGATCTCTCCGGCTTTGTGATTGAGCAGCACCACACTGGGTTCGGATGCCATACCACGCAGCGCCACATAATTGATACCCACGCCATGAAAGGTATATGCCGCGCCGCCCATGCTGGAAACGTAGAAGCCATCCCACTGCGAACTCCACGAACAAAATACCAGCCGCCGCGAGCCGGGAATTGAGCTGCCCGCCAGCAGTCCCTCGCCGAAGGTGAAACTATCGGGATACAGGTTGAAACGGTGCCAGCCGTAATCGACCGGGCCCAGGATCTTTTCCTCGTCCTCGATGGGACGCAGATACCAGTTCTTGTTGTGAAGGTGAACGGTCAGTTCACGCTGCATGATTGGGTAGGTCATAAAATAGTTCCTCTATTGATATGGGCAACCTTCATAGTCGCCACTGATATTCCAAGCAAAACCAGAGCGGGTCGCCCCTACTCTTGAAATCCCGTTCGATACAAGTCGTAATACATCCCCTGATTCGCCAGCAACTCGGCGTGCGTCCCCTGCTCGACGATCTTGCCGTCGTGGATCACCACGATTTTATCCGCATTTGTGATTGTGGAAAGGCGGTGCGCGATCACGAAGGATGTCCGCCCCTTCAGGAGCGTTGTCAGCGCTTTTTGAATGATCTGCTCCGTTTGCGTATCCACGGAAGAGGTGGCCTCGTCCAGGATCAGGATGCGCGGGTCAGCCAGCAGTGCGCGCGCGAACGAGATCAACTGACGCTGTCCCACACTTAGCGTCGCGCCACCCTCTTCTACCGAGGTATCATATCCATTTTTCAAGCGCAGAATGAAGTCATGCGCGCCAACGGCCTGCGCGGCGGCGATCACATCCTCGTCGCTGGCGCCCAATCGCCCAAACAGAATATTTTCCCTCACCGAGCCATTGAACAGGAACGGATCCTGCAGCACCATGCCCATCTGTCGGCGCAGGGACTGTTGGGTCACCGTTCGCAGATCCACACCGTCGACACGCACGCAGCCTGAGGTCGGGTCGTGGAAGCGAGTCAGCAGCTTGACGATCGTTGTCTTGCCTGCACCCGTCTCCCCCACCAAAGCCACGGTCTCGCCCGCGCGCACATCCAGATCGATTCCATCCAGGACGAGTGCCGGATCATCAGAATAGTGAAACGAAACATTTTCGAACCGGACGTCGCCGAGGATGGGGCCCATTTCATCCGCGTTTTGCGCGTCCTGAACTTCTACAGGTGTATCCAGCAATTCCAAAATCCTTTCCCCACCAGCCATCGTAGATTGAAACGTATCGAAGCGACGGCTCAGGTCACGGATCGGGTCAAAGAGGCGGTCGATATACAGCACGAACGCGATCAACACACCCGCGCTGATCGACTCACCCAGGACTGCCGTGCCGCCGAGATAAACCACAAGCGCGGTCGAGATCGCGCCGAGCACATCCACGACCGGCGTAAATACAGAAGCTACTTTCGCCGCATCCAGGCTGCGCTCCAGGAAGTAGCGATTGACATAGCCTTTGAAGTTCTCGTAATTATGAGCCTGCCGGGAAAATGCCTGCACCACCCGCACACCATTAACGTTCTCCGCCAGCACCGAGTTCGTCCACGAGACTGCCGCGCGCACCTTGCGGTAGTTGCGTCGCGCCGCCTGCCGGAACAGGATGGTCGCTACGATCATCAAAGGCAGCACCGTAAAGGCCAGAAGCGAAAGGCGCAGATTGAGCGTCAGCATGGCAAACAGGATGCCAACGATCGCAAGTAGATCGCGGACAATCGCGAGCGTTGCCCAGGTGACGAATTCGCGCAATGTGCCCACGTCGTTGATGACGCGCGTGATCACACGTCCCACGCTGTAACGGCTGTAGAAGCTGAGCGAGAGCTTCTGCAAATGGTCGAACATTGCCGTGCGGACATCATACAAAACGTGCTGACCTACGCGGGACATCATCCGTACCCGGTAGATATTCGTCGTCACTTGAATGACCGAAATACCGAAATAAATTAAGACAATATTTCGTAAGGCAATCAGGTTATTTTTGCCGATCCCCTCATCGATTGCGAGCTTGACGAAATAAGGACCCGACACAGAGGCAGCAGTCACGATGATCATGAAGATCAAGGCAATGACCGTCTGCCCAGAATAGGGTTTCAGGAATCGCAACAGCCCGCGCGCGACTTTGGGATCGTAGCCCTTATCGAGCTGATCCTCGGACTGGGTAATAAATGTTGGAGGAACAATCTTGGTTGTTGTCATAAGGTCATTCTTAACCACGGAGAACAAAAGAATCTCAGTGTCTCCGTGGTTTTCTTTAGGCTAGGGTATGGGAATCGCTTTCACGCTCGGATGTTTCAAGCTCCTGTACTTCTTCCATCTCTTCAGAGAACTTGGCATGGTCAACCAGCTGCAAATCGTGTATCTCCTTATACAAACCGCCTTCGCGCAGCAACTCGTCATGCGCGCCGCGCTGGACAATGCGCCCATCATCCATCACCAGGATCAAATCGGCGCGGCGGACAGTGCTCAGACGATGCGCGATCACAAAGGTTGTGCGTCCTTCCATCAATGTGTCGAGGGCAGCTTGAATGAGCTTTTCCGTCTGGGTGTCCACGGAAGACGTCGAATCATCCAAGATGAGGATGCGCGGGTTCATCAGCAGTGCGCGCGCGATCGCCACACGCTGACGCTGCCCGCCCGAAAGAGTTACCCCACGTTCACCGACCATGGTCTCATATCCGTTTGTAAAACACTCGATAAATTCATGCGCCTGCGCGGCTTTGGCAGCTGCGACGACCTCATCCATCGTCGCGTCCGGGCGGCCATAGGCAATATTGGACTTGATCGTATCCGAGAACAACAGCGAGGTCTGCAACACGATCCCGATCTGCTTTCGCAAGGCAATCAGATCCGTCTCACGGACATCCACGCCATCGACGAGTACACTTCCTTCGGTAACATCGTAAAAGCGTGGGATGAGATTCACAAGTGACGTTTTCCCTGAGCCTGTCGGTCCGATCAAGGCGACGATCCGATTCGGCTCCACCCGCAGGTTGATCCCGTTTAAGGATGCTGTTTTCTCATCCTGATATTTCAGCCTCACCTCACGAAACTCCACCTCCCCGCGCAGGGCTTCAAGCCTGACCGCGTGATCCGGAGATTGAATAGCAGGCTGCGTATCCAATACTTCAAAGACACGCTGTGCACCTGCCGCGGCTTCTCCACCCGCATTGACCAGGCCTGTCAATTGCTGCGCAGGTTCTGCCAGCATCAAAATATAAGCATTGAACGCGACGATCGCGCCGATGGTCAGCGTGCCGTCCATCACCATTTGTCCGCCAAACCACAGGATCAGGATGACACTGACTGTCGTCAGCCAGTGCGAGGTCGGCATGATCCTGGACCACTCGTCGATCACATGTACCCAGGTTTGGAACACCTTTTTGTTCGCAGCTTCAAAGCGTTCGATCTCGTACGGTTCACGCGCGAAGGCCCGCACCACCTGTACTCCAACCACATTCTCCTGCAAACGGTTCGATACATCGCCAACCGCATTATCCACGTCGAAAAACAACTTGCCGATCTTCGTCCCAAAGCTGGAGGTCATCACGATCAGCGGGATCATTGGCAGCAAGGCGATCAGCGCCAGTCGCGCGTTGTCGTTCAACATGATGAAAAGGATGCCCACTGTCAGCAAAACAAAGCGAACAATCTCGCCCACCGCACTCCCGGCAAACCGTTCGATCGAACGGACATCTTCGATGCAGCGTGAGATCAGTTGCCCGCTCTGGGCATGATCGTGATACGTGAACGGCAGATACTGGATGTGATCGTACATGCGGTTGCGCAGGTCATACCCTACGCGCGCCGCGATCCATTCGGACAAGTAGCGGTTGCCCAGATTCAAGATAGCGGAAACAAGCCCAAGTCCCAGAAGGAGTAACGCCGACCGGATCAGATACAGCGTTTCACGCCGCGCCAATCCCTCATCGATCACAGAACGGATGATGCGCGGCACGACCAGGTTGAGTCCCGTAAGGATCAACAGGATGAGCAGCGTCACCAGTATTTGTCCAACATATGGCTTGAGAAAGATGCGTATTCGTAATAAATGTTTCATAGAGGAATAAAAAGGATACCACAAGCGCAGCACGATTTGCTAAGCAAATCGTGGGGATAAAAGTAGTCTACCGAAAAATGCGGTAGGGAATGCATTTCTCCCTGATCTTCATCACAATCTTCAAAAATTGGGGGTGGTATAATCCCTCTGTGTTTCAAATTCGCTTAAGGGAAAAGGCATGAAACTCCACGAATATCAATCGAAAATGGTTTTTGCAAGGTATGGGATTCCCATCCCAAAAGGACGGGTAGCGGCTACCGCAGATGAAGCGAAGCATATCGCAGAAGAGCTGGGTGGCCGCGTTGTTATTAAATCACAGGTGTTGGTCGGCGGACGCGGTAAGGCTGGCGGAGTGAAGGTTGCCAAGGATCCCAAAGAAGCAAGTGAATTTGCCCAGCAGATCCTTTCGATGCATATCAAGGGATTGCCTGTTCGCAAAGTGCTCGTGGACGAAGCCGCCGCGATTGAACATGAAATCTATTTCGCCATTACAAACGACCGGACCGCGCGGAAGCCGGTGATGATCGCTTCTGCTTCCGGTGGCGTGGACATCGAAGAAGTGGCAGCAACCACTCCCGAGAAGATCATCAAGGTCCATATCGACCCACTGCTGGGACTGCGCGATTATCAGGCACGCGATATTGCCGCTTCGATCGACCTGCCCCGTGAGCTCTGGCGCGATTTCAGCAAGATCGCCTCCGGACTCTGGCGGGCCTATCTTGAAACGGATGCGACCCTGGCGGAGATCAATCCGCTTGTGATCACCAGGGACAAGCGTCTGATTGCCCTGGATGGCAAGATGATCATCGATGACAACGCGCTGTTCCGACATGCTGACCTTGCAGAGATCCGTGACATCGAAGAGGAAGCGCCCGCCGAGACAGAAGCGCGCCGGCACGGGCTTTCCTTCATCAAACTGGATGGCAACATCGGCTGCATGGTCAACGGCGCGGGGCTTGCCATGACCAGCATGGACATCGTCAAACTGTTTGGCGGTGAACCGGCCAACTTTCTGGATATTGGCGGAGGCGCGGGCGCAGAGAAAGTGGCGGCCGCGATGCGGATCATCCTTTCCGACCCAAATGTCAAGGCGGTCCTGTTCAACATCTTTGGCGGCATCACGCGCTGTGACGAAGTTGCCCGCGGCATTCTCACCGCGATGGATGAAGTCAAGCCAAAGGTGCCGATGGTCGTCCGGCTGGTCGGGACGAACGCAGAGGAAGGGCGTCATCTGCTCGAGAACGCGAATATGATCACAGCCGAGACACTGGCAGATGCCGCGAAAAAGGCCGTGGCCGCAGCGAAGGGATAATTACGCATTATCCGTCATTGCGAGCGCCAAAGGCGCGAAGCAATCTCACGCCACATAATGAGATTGCTTTGTCGGGCTCTGCCCTCCTCGCAATGACGTAATTGCTTTGGAGAAACATATTCATGAGCATACTCATCAATAAAAATACCCGCCTCCTCGTTCAGGGTATCACTGGCAACGAAGGACTCTTTCACACCACGCAAATGTTCGACTATGGAACGAATGTTGTCGCCGGAGTGACACCGGGCAAAGGCGGCGAGTGGGTTCTGGATGGGAAAGTACCGGTGTTCGATTCTGTCAAACTGGCGGTGGATGCAACCGGTGCAAACTGTACGTGCATCTTTGTCCCATCACGCTTCGCACCCGATGCAATGTTCGAAGCCGCGGATGCAGGCATCCCATTGATCGTTTGCATCACAGAGGGTGTACCTGTACAGGATATGATGCGTGTCCGCAACTATCTTGACCAGAAGAAAGTGCGTCTGATCGGACCAAACTGTCCCGGCATGTTGACTCCTGGGGAAGCAAAAGTCGGGATCATCCCTGGTGACATTGCCATCTCCGGTACTGTAGGCGTCGTCTCCCGCTCCGGCACACTGACCTATGAGGTACTGTACGCATTGAAACTCGCCGGCATGGGCGCCTCCACCTGCGTGGGCATCGGCGGGGATCCTGTCAACGGCACGAACTTTATCGACGTGCTCGATATGTTCGAGCACGATCCCCAAACCGAAAAGGTCGTGCTGATCGGTGAGATCGGTGGAACCGATGAAGAAAAAGCCGCAGAATATGTCGCTTCCAAGATGACCAAACCGGTGGTTTCATTCATCGCTGGTCAAACTGCCCCTCCCGGCAAACGCATGGGTCATGCCGGCGCGATCATCGAAGGCGGCGCGGGCACCGCGGCAGATAAGATCAAGGCTCTGGAGGCCGCAGGCGTTAAAGTCGCCAAGCACCCGGAAGAGATCCCGTCATTGCTGAAATAAACCCGGTGGTTGAGTAGTCCCGCGTGCTCGTGGCGAGACGTATCGAAACCACCCGTAAGCAAAATCCTTCTTGTTACATGTTGGTTTCGACTGCTTGCGCTCAATCAACGGAATACAGCTTAAACAGATAGAGCCGTCTTGACGAGACGGCTCTACGGTTATAATCACAGCAGCCCTTCAGGGCAAAAATAACTTACTTGTGCGAGTCGATATAGCTGACTGCTTCGCCCACTGTGGTGATCTTTTGGGCATCTTCATCAGAGATCTCAGCGCCAAATTTGTCTTCAAAAGCCATGATCAGCTCAACCAGGTCGAGAGAATCGGCTTCGAGTTCCTCACGGAAGCGGGCTTCCGGCGTGATTTTGGACTCATCGGCACCAAGCAAGTCTTTGATGATCGCCTTCACTTCAGTATATGTGTCAGACATGACAGCCTCCTTCGAAAGTTGACGTGGCAATTGTACTCGGTCTAAGGGCCGTGTCAAGCCAGGTATCAAACACAGGAACACTACCCCATGCCAAAAGTTGCGCCAATTGACCAGCGAAAATCAGACCATATTAAGATCAATCTGGAAAAGGACGTCCGCTCCGCGCTGAC
>DASTJG010000166.1:0-2094 GCA_035716785.1 Anaerolineales bacterium | reverse complement strand
CGAATACGAGAACACCGGCACCAAACTGACCTGGCGGGAGGGCTGGCGGATCGGGTGGTCGCGCACCGCCTGGCGAGTGTTCCTCATCAACCTGATCGTGAATTTGCCGGGACTGCTCTTCTTCCTGGCATTGCTGGGCACCGGTGTGACCATCTTTGTAGCAGCAATCAACGGTAACTTAACTTTCACTCCGGTAGTCATTGTAGCCTTGATCGTTCTATCGTTTCTGTCGATCTTCGCAGTAGTGGTCCTGAGCTTCATCCTCGGCCTGCTGCGCCCCTTCTTCTGGCGGGTCGCCGTTCTGGAGGATGCCAGTGTGAGTGAATCACTGCGGCGTGGATGGGCAATGACCCGTGAGAACTGGAAAAGTGTCGGCTTGATGTGGCTTGTGATGATCGGACTGGGTATTGTCTGGGCGATTGTCTCCCTGGTGGCTGCACTCATTACCCTCCCAATCGTGCTGATCACTGGCGGTATTGCGGCAGTGGTGGCAGCCATCCCCGGGCTTCTGCTGGTCGGTGTCTTCAGCACGTTCCTCGCCGGACCCTTGCCCTGGATTGCCGCGGGACTCTTCGTCCTGCCCCTGTTCTTCGTGATCGCTTTTTCGCCCTGGCTGCTGCTGGGCAGCTGGCAACAGGTCTTCGCCTCAACAACCTGGACATTGACCTATCGTGAGATCAAAGCACTACCAGCGCTGATGGCACCCGTCATCAATGATCTTGAACCAGTAGGTGACTGAAAGACAAATCAAACAAAATCCCCTTCCGTTTTGGAAGGGGATT
The DNA here is from genome assembly GCA_035716785.1 of Anaerolineales bacterium. GTDB lineage: Bacteria > Chloroflexota > Anaerolineae > Anaerolineales > Villigracilaceae > Defluviilinea. Next base: position 1,312 of record DASTJG010000166.1, on the reverse strand, counting down.
TCTGTTTAACGCTCGAAGAATGAAATACTCTCGATATGATAGGTTTGTGGAAACAGGTCGAACGGTGTGACCTCTTTCAAATGATAGCCCCCATCGATGAGCCGCCTCGCGTCGCGCGCCAGGGTGGAGGGATCACATGAGACATAGGCAAGGACCTGCGGCTGCAATTCCAGGATGCCATCCACGACACGCTTTTCCAACCCGGCGCGCGGCGGATCGACCAGGACGATATCCGGTCTCGCTTCAAGATGCGGGATCACATCCTCAGCCAATCCCTCGTAAAGCTCCACGTTCTCGAACTCATCCAGATTGAAAGAAAAATCTTCGCAGGCAGAAGGAGACGATTCGACCCCGATGAGGCGTTCACATTTCGGTGCGAGGAACGCGCTGAACAGACCCGCGCCGCAATAGACATCAAGCAAAGTGGAGGATTGGGCAACTGGCAAGCTGGCGATCAGATGATTGACCATCTTCTCTGCCATTGCAGTATTGACTTGAAAGAACGAGCCGGCAGAAACGCGGAAATCGCGATCCAGCACAGAAATAACAATGTGGTCGTTGCCCGCAATGATAACTGTATTCTCTTCAAACACATGCGCGACCGAGATCCCGGCTTCGATCTCCAGCTCGGGAGAGTCAGGGGAATCTGATTCGAGGACAAGCATCAGATCATCCTCTTTACCGACACGTACAGAGACACGTTCGATGTTTGTGCCGGGTTCGAATATAAGCTGGGGCCAGAGGGAATTGATAGCTCCTTCGGGGAGATGGCATTCAGTGATCGCAAATACACCTGGCGCACCCGCGCGCACATATCCCAACCGGCCTTCTTCGGTCAAATGGAACTGCACATGGTTGCGGTAATTCCACGGGCTGGGGCTTGCCACCATCTTTTGAACGGGCGGATCTTCGATCCTGCCGATGCGCGTCAATTGATCGCGCAGGATCTCCGTCTTTGCTTTCAACTGTTCTTCGTAAGGTAGATGCTGGTAATGGCATCCCCCGCATACGCCGAAATGTACGCAGCGCGGAGCGACTCTGTGCGGCGAGGCTTCCAGCACCTCCAGCAGTTCGCCGCGCGCGAAACCGCGTTTTTCCTCCGTCAACCGGATGCGGACGCGCTCGCCCGGCAGCCCAAATGGGACAAAGACCGCGCGACCGCCTGCCCCCCTTAGGGGGTCGACGAGGCGTCCCATGGCATCGCCGCCGTAGGTCAGTTTTTCAAGTTGAATGTCAAACATCCCGGGGTTCACTTCTGCTTGTACAGTTCCCACAATTTGCCGAGTACCGATTCCAAACGGGCAGCCAGTTG
>DASTJG010000165.1:0-9932 GCA_035716785.1 Anaerolineales bacterium | reverse complement strand
ATCGTCCGAGCAGCGGCAGTTGGCGCTCAGGGACGGTCTGCAGAGCGGGGATATGGCCACCTGCGATTCGCCGGGATGGACGCCATAAACATACAATAAATCACAGATTCAATCTGTCATGGCGAGGAGCGTTCTGCGCGGCGTAGCACGCGTACCCGCAGCGCAAGGGCGAGATCACCGCAGTATAGTCTAGTATGTTTGTTCCAAATCGTACAGAAAAGGAGAATGTAGCGACCGGGATTAATCCAAAGCGGCAGAGATTTCTCCGCCGCTTCTGATTTTGTTCTGATCATTAATGGTTTTTATTCAAGAAATGCCGAAAAGCAATGTTTTCTACCGCCACGTGCCGCCTACGCTTTCGGCCTAAATTTATAACCCGCCGAGCAGCTATTTGTTCGACTTGAAAGTAAAAAATGTTGCAAAATTGAACTGAGAAGGTGCCATACTCGGCGGTGGCCTTTGTGAAACTACCGTGTCGAGCGCTACTTCTATTAAGCGATCTTAATCCAAAACAATACTTAGGTTCCTTCACTTTGAAAGCGCGATAATTTAGCTATTTCTTTATTGCCACTCTTCATAATAAACGCTGAATCTGTAGCTGGTTTAACAGCTAAGAATTTCTCGTTGAAAACACGAAGGACAGGTATCACTTGGAATCATCACTATCGAGAGAATAAACTACTATTCTGTTCGATAGTGGAAGCCATTGAATGGTCGTTCGGGGATGGATCTCTGCTATCTCAAACTGATCGATAGTGCAGGATCCGGAGATCGAAGCAAAATCCTATTAAGATATGTGTGCGCGCGGGAAATCTCTCGACCTAACATCGAGTAAAGTAAACTTCCATAGATAACAGGCCAGACCATATAAAAGCCCAATATAATGATCCATCTGGTTCTTAGGCAGGCAATCCTGGTAAAACAGCCTGCTCCGTTTTTATGACGAATGACACATGAAATTCAAGAGTATTTGATTTACTATTCTTGTGTAGATGTACGTTTGGTTGAGTTTTACCAGCTTCCAGATTGAACCAAGATCGTCGTATGCCAAAGCCTGACCTGCTCCTCCGTACGAAATTCCATCTTCCCTCCACACGGCCAAATCTGGTTTCCCGACCGAGACTGCAGGAACAAATCCGGCAGGGGCTACGCGGTCCCCTGACGCTGGTGATCGCTCCTGCCGGTTTTGGCAAAACGACCCTGGTGACCTCTTGTATCGCCGTCTGTGGAATGCCGGTCGCCTGGCTCTCTCTGGACCAGGATGACAACGAGCCCGAGCGATTTCTAAGTTACATGCTTGCAGCACTACAGGAGGTTGACAATGTGATCGGGTGTGAGGCGACGCAACTGATGGCCTCGCCCATGCAAACACCGTTGCAACTAGTCCTGACGAACCTCATCAATGACCTGGATATAGCCAATAGGGAGCTTGCTCTGGTATTGGATGACTACCACTTTATTAATAACCAGGTTGTGCATAATCAGGTGGCCTTTTTGCTTGAGCATTGTCCCAAAAGATTTCATTTGGTGCTCGCCACCCGCTCAGATCCCCCGCTGCCATTAGCCCGTTTGCGAGCCCGCGGCCAGACAGTTGAGCTTCGGCCCGCGGATCTCAGCTTCACCGGACTCGAGTCAGCCCAGTTCTTGAATGAGGTCATGGGCCTTCGTCTGGATGCTGGATCGGTCGCTGTCCTCAGAAGTCGTACGGAAGGCTGGATTGCTGGTTTGCAGATGGCAGCTCTTTCCATGCAGGATCGTGAAGACGTAACCGGGTTTATCGAAGGCTTCTCAGGCACAAATCGCTATATTCTCGATTACTTGCTGGAAGAGGTACTAGCTGGTCAATCACCCGAAATCCAGAGATTCCTTTTATATACATCGATTTTGGAGCGCCTGACGGCTCCCCTCTGCGATGCTGTCCTGTCAAATGAGGAAGGAGCAATGCAAGAAGGCAACGATCGATCAACTGGCTCAGAATCGTTCCTGCTTTGTGGATCAGCCTCCATCCTGGAGTACCTGGAACGGGCCAATCTTTTCCTGGTCCCGTTGGATGATGAGCGGACCTGGTATCGCTATCACCATCTCTTTGCCGATCTACTGCGTACCCAGTTGCAGAAACTGTTGGGAGCTCAGGGAGTGACAGGATTGCATCTCCGCGCGGCGGCGTGGCACGAACAGAACGGCTCACTACTGGAAGCGATCCATCATGCTTCCATGGCCTCGGACGATGAGAGGGTTGAGCGTCTGATTTTGCAGGACTATATGGATCTGGTCAGTCGCGGAGAAATGGCCTCTCTGCGTTTTTGGAAAGGCCGATTAAGCAAGGAATTGGTCTATAGCCGGCCTCGCTTATGTATTTATGAAGCCTACAGTCACTCGTGGTTTGGAGAATTGGACCAGGCAGATGTATTGTTGGAGATAGCGGAAAAGCACATTCGATCTGACCTTTCAGCTCCTGACGCGTATACAATGCTGGCGCAGCTTACCTACGTAAGAAGCCGGCTCGCTGGTATGCGTGGTGACCTGCCTCGAGCCATTGAGTCTAATCTTGCGGCCCGCGAATATCTTCCTATCACCAATCTGGCTTTGCAATTGGATCTTGGTATCACACTCGGATATTTGTATTTCCTGCATGGAGATTATGTCAACGCAAAGCAGTTCCTGAACGAAACGATTCAGTCAGGAAGAGCCGTCGGAGCGGTGCTGAATACTGTAGCAGGATACTGCATTTTGGCCAGACTGTATGCGATCCAGGGTCGATTGAATGAATCCTATGAGCTATATCAACAAGCTGCTCAATGGATCCAGGAGACAGGCGGACAGCATCTTGGTGCATCGAGCCTGATCGAAATTGGAATTGCAGATGTTTTGTGTGAACAAAATGATCTGGATTCGGCCTGGGTTCACGTGAAGCGAGGACTGGATCTCATTCATTTGTGGGGTAAAGCCGATGATTTGATTCTGGCCTACGTTACCCTCGCACGGATTGAGCTAGCTCAAGGGAAGATGAGTGCTGTGATAGAAGCCGTGGAAAAAGCGAGACAGGTCATTCAAACGAGCGGTGTTTTCCCGGAAGCTCACAGTGCAGCCGAGCTTGCCCAAGTGAAGCTGTGGTTGGCACGAAGAGATATCCCGGCTGCGAGCCGTTGGACCGCCTCACTCCAGGAGCGTTTCGGCTCGGGTGATCCGTTCAAGTTCGAAAATGAGTTGACTCAGCTTGCCCGGGCGCGCGTGCTGATTGCTCAAGACAAACCGGCTGAGGCTATCGATCTACTGTCGCGCCTGGAAGAACTTGCCAGTTCAGCTGGAAGGATGGGCCGGCTGATCGAAATCCTACTCCTCCAGGCATTGGCTCTGCAGCGGAACGGGGATCCGAAACATGCGCTCGTAGCCTTGGAACAATCTCTGACATTGGCTGAATCCCAGGGTTATATGCGAGTGTTTCTCGATGAGGGCCAGCCTGTGCAAATGCTGCTCGCGCAGTGGTTGGCACATACCGATCATAGTCCCCTGCGCGACTATGCCATCCACTTGCTCTCCCAATTTGACGATGTGCCGTCGGATACTAACACAGCCCATGAAAGAGGCTCCCCAGCTGGTGCTCCCTCGGTAAGCCCAGGCCAGACTTTCGTCGCGTCGTTAAGCGCGCGTGAACTGGAGGTTCTCCAGCTCCTTGCCCTGGGCAAGACCAATCAAGAGATCGCCGGACAACTCATCGTGTCCCGAGGCACGATCAAAGCGCACACGGCCAGCATTTATCGCAAGCTGGACGTCGCCAACCGGACCGAGGCTGTGGCACGTGCCAGGTCCCTCGGTATTCTCCCTTAACCCCAAATTACTACCATTTCCAAGTAAACCCTGCAAATAAACCCTGAATATGTCCTTTGGCAGATGCGGGTTTCGTCGTGGCGCGCTATATTTCAGATAGATCTGAATAGGAGCGCTGTTATGCCGGAATATTGTGAGATCAAGATCAAAGGTCATTTGGATCCACGTTGGGCAGAATCGCTTGCAGGCCTGAAGTTGACGCAACTGGAGGGGGACGGGACCCTGCTCTCCGGTCTGTTGCCTGACCAGGCGGCACTTTACGGCTTGCTTGAGCGTATGCGCGACCTTAACCTGACATTGGTCTCGCTTACCTGTGGCGATCCACCCGACCGGTCTTCAGATAACAATAGAAAGGAGAACAACCATGGCTAAGACCGTTCTCACTCATAATCTGTCGGAGCCCCTTTGCGGCGCGACGACCGCAAAGATCTATGTGGACATTGCTGATGGCAACCTGACAATTGACAAGCTTGTCAGCGGCGAGCCAATGCTGGTAAGCGGCACGCTACAATACCTGCAGAAGCAAGGCTTACCCACGCGGTCTGTGAACATCGATAACGGCCAGGCTACTCTCTCATTGCAGGCGAGGAGTACCGGACGACCCTGGTTCCATTTCCCCTGGTCGGCCTGCAACGGAGCGACGGAGTGGCAGATTCATCTCAACCCTAACGTGCAATCCGATGTAACCGTCCAAAGCGGCGGCGGCAATGTCAAGCTAGATCTTGCCGGTATGGTGATCACCCGCGTTTCGGCTGATACAGGCGGGGGCAACATGGATGTAGTTCTACCTGACAACGCTGCTAACCTCAGCGTGAATGCCAAGACGGGTGGAGGAAATGTTACTGTTGAGATCGGCCGTGGTGTCACAGGGAGCAATATCGTCAACGCTCAGAGCGGCGCGGGCAACGTGGTTGTGCAGATCCCAGGTGACATCGCGGCTCGTATTTACGCTACCACGGGATGGGGCAAGGCGATCATCGATTCACGGTTCAACCAAACGGACAACACATACCAGTCTCCTGACTTTGATGATGCAGTTAATAAAGTCGAAATCACGGTCGGCAGTGGAGCTGGCAACGTCAGCGTCAACACGAAGTAAAGCCTGCTGTCCATCTGGCATGCCGAGGCACCTCTATGGTTAGTGATCCCAGTGCCTGCGGCCGTGCGAGCGGATTGGGCGCGAAAGCCATTTCCTCTGAGTATAGCCCGCCCTTGCCCAACCGGCAGTTCATCAAATGAATATCGTATGGTCGCTGTAATGATCTTTGTAACGATGACGTATCGCTGGCTGATTCAATTGAGCATAGAAAAGATGCAAAGATCGTAAGCGATGGTAGGCAGAATCAAACAGCCGGATGCTGAAGGAGAAAACAGTCATGCAAAAGACGATCTTGATTATTAGTGGAACTGGAATGCTGGGACAACCTGTGTCTCGCTGCCTGAAAGAGTCCGGGTTTGGGGTGCGCATCATGACAAGGGATCTTCAAAAGGCGAAACGAATGTTTGACAACGACTTCGAGATCTTTGCCGGAGATCCCACGAATATCAACTGCGTGGAGGAAGCGCTGAATGGCTGCTATGGTGTTCATATCAGTCTTCCAAGCGAGGTCGAACAGCAGGTCGCGGAGACGGTCGCGCGGGTGGCTTCCAAGCACGGCGTGGAGCGAATCTCCTATATCTCAGGAGCGACCGTTGCTGAGGAGCACCGTTGGGTTCCGATTGCCAATCGAAAGTTCCTGGCTGAACAGGCCATCCGAGCGAGCGGGATTCCTTACACCATCTTTTGTCCGACCTGGGTCATGGAGATTTTGCCAATGTTCGTGAACCAGGGTCGGGCCGCTGTCTTTGGAAAGCAGCCCTATCCCTACCGCTGGGTCGCGGCGGCGGATATCGCCCGGATGGTTTCCACTGCCTATCGCCTTGAAGAAGCTGCGAACAAGCGGTTTCGTGTTCTCGGACCAGAACCGATCCAAATGCATGAGGCATTGCGGCGTTATTGTGCTGTGTTCCATCCCGAGATCAAGCAGGTAACGACGATGCCCTTTTGGCTGGTGAAGCTGATGGCGGCACTCACCCGTGACCAAGGGCTCAAGGCCGCAGGGGAACTGTTGTCTTATTTCGAAAAGGTCGGTGAGCAGAGCAGTGACTTAGGAGATGACAACTCCATTTTGGGCGCGCCGACGATTACTCTCGATCAATGGTTGGAAAGAAGAAATTAATGAGTACAAGGATCGTAATTCCTTACGCTGCAGATAAGAGGAATCGCTAAGAAGATAGCCTCATTTTTCAAAGCCGCTATTTCGCTATAAGGAGAAGATATGAAAACTCTAATCGCTGATTTTAATGGAGCGGTTGGATCTGGCGTGCCCGCTCGTGGTGGAGGGATTCGTGACTGGCAGCGCTGGGCGCCCTACGCGGCAGTTGCGTGGTCAATAGTCTACGCCGCGCTGGGGCTCTCCTGGGCAGCGAGCGGGCGCGGGTTCCCTTACCCTCCCGAAACCATGTCCGACGGTATGGCGCCGCTGCTTGGACGGTTCGGACCGGGCGTGGCCTGGTTCGTCGTGATGATCGCCGGGATTCCTGCGGCGGCGGTAGGAGCGGCAATGTTGCGTGGGGTGCGAGGCGGGGCACTCCGGCCTCTCCTCATCACTGCCGGAACACTGCTCGTCGGGGTCCTCCTGCTGCTCATGACTGGCCTCAACCTGCTAGTCAAGCTTGGTTACTTCCCCTATGGCGTCTTTAGCCTCTTCACGGACGCCGAGCGCGGCCAGACCATCCTGGCGGCCTGGACTGAATGGACGACGATCCACCAGTTGCTGTGTCTCATTGGTGGGTTCCTCTGGCTGGTGGCTACAGTCAGCTACGCCCGCCGGAGTGGGGATGCCTGCCTGTATTGCGGCCGCCGCGACGGCCCGGAGGGGTGGCAGAGACCGGAGCAAGCCGCGCGCTGGGGTCGGATCGCCGTGTATGTCGCGATGGTGGCGCCAATCTTCTACGCTCTCACCCGTTACGCCTGGGCGCTGGGGTTCCCGTTGGGGATGGGCGAGGAGCAATTTCTTAGCGGTCAAGAGAGTGGGAAGTGGATGATGGGAGCCCTCTTCCTGGGGAACTTCATCCTGGTGGGAGCGGTACTCATGCTCGGATTGGTGCAGCGCTGGGGTGAGGTATTCCCGCGCTGGATGATCGGCCTGGCCGGACGCCGGGTCACGATCGCGCTGGCGGTCGTCCCGGCCTCGCTCGCATCGGTGTTACTGATTGTGGGCGGCATCGGGATCTGGTCCGGCTTAGACCAGATGGTCGCTACCCTGGCCGCTGCCGGTGCGGATAACATAGAAATCATCGGGGCGATCATCTTCCAACTCGGCCCCACCTTGCTGTTCCCGGTTTGGGGTGCAGCTCTTGCGGTGGCGACGTTGGGCTACTATTACCGGCGGCGCGGCCAGTGTGAGGTGTGCGGTCGTGGCGCGTCCGGTGACGTCGGGCAGCCATCATCTGGCTACCAAAGGGGATAATCTATCGAGAACGGAAAGGATACTAAAGTGAAACCAATGACTGCAACTGTTGCTTCAGCGATCACCAAAGCTGCCAGCAAACAGACGTACTACACAATCCGATTCCTTGTGGACCGAGACCGTGTCGATGATGCCTATCGGGCTTATGGCTACTTCCGCTGGGTGGATGATATTCTGGATTCAGGTTCAGGCGCTATGCTGAGCGAAGTCAAAGCAGCCGAACGAAGAGCTTTCCTCGAGCGACAGGAATCCCTGCTTGGGGCATGTTATCGGGATCGGACAGCGTGCGATGTGAACACACAGGAAAAAATGCTGGTCGAGCTGGTCCACCAGGACCATGAAAAGAACAGCGGCTTGCGACTCTATCTAACCAACATGATGCAGGTGATGAATTTCGATGTGAAGCGCCGCGGCCAGCTGATCTCCCAAATGGAATTGAACGAGTATACGCGCTGGCTGGCGACCGCAGTCATGGAATGCATACACTATTTCATCGGGCATGATGATTACACGCCTCATGATGAGACGCGCTATCTGGCTGTGTCCGCCGCGCATATTAGCCACATGCTGAGGGATACCTTTGATGATGCACGGATTGGGTACTACAACATCCCGCGCGAAATTCTTGAAGAGAATCACATTGGACCACAGGACGTGAGCAGTGACGTGTATCGCGCCTGGGTGAAAGAACGGGTCTGGTTAGCGCGCGAGTATTTTGAGGCGGGCAAAGGTTATTTTGCGCGTGTCCAGAACGCGCGTTGCCGTCTGGCATGTTTTGCATACATCGCACGTTTCGAATGGCTGCTGGATACGATTGAAAGGGAAGGCTATTGCCTGCGTCCTCGATATGAGGAAAGAAAACGCGCTGGGGCTGGGTTGCGAATGAGCTGGCTTACCCTTGCCTCTATAGTGAACTGGCGGGCGACGCGCAACCTGCAACAACCTGTCTAGCCACGCACCCAGTAAACTATGAAAACAAAATCTGTCATTGTGATCGGCGCGGGCATGGGAGGAATCACTGCCGCAACCCATCTCGCCCGACGCGGGCTGCACGTCACGGTTCTGGAAAAGAACTCGCGCCCAGGCGGTCGTTGCGATCGCCTGAGCCGCGCAGGCCATCATTTCGACACCGGACCTACTCTTTTTGTCATGCCCTTGCTGTACGAGGCTGAATTTCGCGCCCTGGGAACATCCCTGCATGAACGGCTCGACTTACTGCGCGTGGATCCAACCTATCATCTGGTCTTCGATAACGGCAGTCAGCTCGCGCTCACCTCCAATATGAAATCCATGCAGAAGCAACTGGAAGCGATCGAGCCGGGAAGTTATGCCGGTCTTCTGCGTTACTTGCAGGAAGGTGAACAGCACTACCAGCTCGTTGTGGACAGACTGGTCAACCACGATTTTCACAAGACCTCTGACTTTCTTAACCTCCTAAATCTGTCATTGCTCTTTCGGCTTAAGCCGTTTGTCAACCATTATCGCAACATGTCCGCCTACTTTGATGAGCCACGCCTGAAAAGCGCTTTTACCTTTCAAGATATTTACATGGGGTTGAGCCCGTTTGAAGCACCAGCCACATATTCACTGATGCCCTATACGGAACTGGCGCATGGCGTCTGGTATCCCAAAGGCGGCATGTATCGCATCGCGGAAACTCTCACAGATCTGGCGCACCAGGCTGGTGTGGAATTCATCTTTAACTCGCCCGTGGAACGGATCGATACAAATGCAACGCATGCCCTAGGGGTTCTGCTTGCCGATGGCTCGCGCCTCGATGCGGATATGGTGCTTGCCAATGCCGATTTGCCCTATGTATACCAGCAGCTGCTTCCACAGGACGGGATGGTGAAAGCCCTGGCGCGTAAGCGGTTCTCCTGCTCGGTGATCAGTTTCTTTTGGGGGGTGGATAAGACATACGAAGACCTCGGCCCCCATACTCTTTTCCTGGCAGACAATTACCGCGAGAATTTCCAATGCATCGAGCGAGACCTGGGCCTGCCGGCCAATCCCAGTCTTTATATCCACGCCCCAGCGCGGCTTGATCCATCCATGGCGCCGCGCGGACAGGACACCTTGACTGCGATCATCCCGGTCGGTCACCTGAGTGAAAATGGAGAGCAAAATTGGGTCGAGTGTCGAGAACTGGCGCGCCAGCATGTATTTCGCCGGCTGCGGAGCCTTGGCATCAGCGACCTCGAATCACACATCAAGTTCGAAGAAACGTGTACTCCTATTTCATGGGCGAAGCGATACAACCTGGTGAAAGGTTCAACGCACGGGCTGTCTCATACATTGACTCAAATGGCATACTTCCGTCCATCCAACCGGCATCCGCGCTACAGAAATCTTTATTTTGTAGGAGCGAGCACGCATCCAGGCACCGGGATGCCTACCGCCATGGTCTCTGGGCGTCTAGTAGCCAGACGAATGGTGGATGATCTGGATGCATAATGGCTAGAGGCAGAGGCGGCAAGCCCTGGAGAAGTCATTTGTCAAGTAAAAAGACATAGCGCCTTGTGAGTGAGCTTGGGTAATACATTGATTACCTTCGGTTGGAGCGAAACAGATCAACTGACACTTGCCGCCGTG